>JBDGVS010000153.1:0-6348 GCA_039585535.1 Gemmatimonadota bacterium
GAAACCATGGCTCCCACCCGAGAACCGACCATCCGTGACGAGTGCCACCTCCGAGCCGAGTCCTGCACCCACGATCGCGGCGGTAATGGTGAGCATCTCGGGCATTCCCGGTCCTCCCTGTGGACCCTCATAGCGAATGACCACGACGTCGCCCTTCCGCACACGGTCCTCCTCGAGTGCGGCCAGAGCCGCCTCTTCCTGATCGAAAACACGTGCCGGGCCGGAGAAGCTGGTCCCTTCCTTTCCCGTGATCTTGGCCACGGCACCCTCGGGCGCGAGCGAACCCATGAGAATCCGAAGGTGTCCGGTGGATTTGATCGGGTTACCGACGGATCGCACCACCTCCTGGCCCTCAGGCAGAGCCGGGACGCTCGCCAGGTTCTCGGCGAGGGTCCGGCCCGTCACGGTGAGACAGGAGCCGTCCAACAGCCCTTCCTCGAGAAGCATCTTCATGACAGCGGGCACGCCCCCAACCTCATGGAGGTCCTCCATGAGGAAGCGACCACTCGGTCGGAGATCCGCCAGGTAGGGTGTGCGATCGCTGACCGTCTGGAAGTCGTCGAGGGTGAGGTCCACCCCGACGGAGTGTGCGATCGCGAGGAGATGAAGAACCGCGTTCGTCGATCCGCCGAGGACGGTCACCAGCGTCATCGCATTCTCGAACGCCGCTCGTGTCATGATGTCGGCCGGGCGGAGATTCGACTCGAGCAGGGCGTGCACGGCAGCACCGACCGCACGACACTCGGCCGCCTTCTCGGCCGACCGTGCGGGCGTCGATGAGCTGTACGGCAGCGTCATGCCCAACGCTTCGGCCGCGGCGGCCATCGTGTTGGCCGTGTACATCCCGCCGCACGCGCCCGGTCCAGGGCAGGCGTTGGCTACGACGTCGTCGAAACGATCCTGATCGATGGCGCCCGAGATGAACTGACCGTACGCCTCGAAGGCACTGACGATGTCGAGCGCCTCACCACCCAGACGACCCGGCGCGATCGTTCCGCCGTACACCATCAACCCAGGACGATTCAATCGACCCAGCGCCATGAGCGAGCCGGGCATGTTCTTGTCGCACCCGGGGATCGTGACCACGCCGTCGTACCACTGGGCGCTCACGACCGTCTCGATCGAGTCCGCGATCAGGTCACGCGAGGGGAGTGAGTAGCTCATCCCGTCGGTACCCATCGAGATACCGTCGCTGACCCCGATCGTGTTGAAGCGCATCGGGATCATCTCCCCGGTCCGGACACCTTCGGCGACGAAGGCGGCCAGGTCGAGGAGGTGCATGTTGCACGGGTTCCCCTCCCACCACATCGACGCGATTCCCACCTGGGGGCGGTCGAGATCCTCACCGGTGAGGCCCGTGGCGTGGAGCATCGCGCGCGCGCTGGCGCTCGAAGCCTCCTGCGTGACCCGGGCGCTATGCCGGTTGAGCGTGGGGAGCTTCTTTCCAGAGCTCATACGCACTGGGTCGAGCGGTCTCCGGTCACTCCGAAGGCGGCGGCAGGACGTCCACCACTTCGATCGTCGTGCCCTGCATGCAGATACTCGCCTCGACGTATCGGCCCTGAACAACCGCGGGAGCGCCTGGCTCCAGCCCGTCGGTCTTTCCGATCAACGAGTACAGGAAGCCGTCGGTATCGCGCATCGCGAGGCATTCGACACCCTCTCCGGTGATTTCTCCGGTGCGCTGAAGGATCCCGTCCGGTCGGGTCACGTGGAACGGTTCGGAAAGACCGATCGGTGCGAAGATCGCATCGAACGCCACCAGAAGGACCGCCCGATCCCACGGCGCCGTCTCGGGAATCGTGATCGTCCCCGACACTTCGCCCCACATGCCCTGCTCCGCCTCGTACAGCGCCTCGAAGCCCGTGCGTGTCGCGCCGATACCGAGATGAACCTTCGCCTGAAGTGGGAGATTCTCGGTGAAGATGGTCACCTCGGTGCCTGCGGGTCCGTACAACGGCGCCACGTCCTGGATCTGCCGTAATGAGTCAGGGGCGACACGCCGCTGGGCCTCTGCAGGCTGAAGGCTCACCGCCAGTGCGGCAAGAACGAGGCACACGGCCTTCGGACGAATGAAGTCGATAGGATTCGGCATAGCAGGCTCCAAGGCTTCTCAGCAAGGCCTGAATTAGCCGATAGCCGGCATTGGCACAACACTTCCTCTCCTCCAGATTCGGCGGGTCCCGACCGCACAACGATGCTTGCCATGCCTGCTCGTCACTCCGCACCCCTCGTCGCTGCGCGCCTGCGTGAGGGCCAGCTCAAGAAGTCGCCGATCCGCGAGATCATGAAGCTCGCCGACCGGCGCAACATCGTGGCCATGGGACTCGACCCCGACGATGTGGTCTCGTTCGCGGGAGGCTGGGTCAACCATGAAGCCCCGGCAGCACTGCGTGCCCAGTACGCGCATGTGGCCAACGACGCTGCACTCTTCCATGAACTCGGTGCGTACTCGCCGACGCGAGGACTGCCACGGCTGCGAGACGCACTCATCGAGGTGGATCGCGCGTTCTACGCTACGCCGGGTCTGGCCGACGAGCACCTTCTCGTCGGCGGGAGCTCGACTCAGCTCACCCACACGCTGTTCACTACGCTACTGAACCCCGGAGATCGAGTCGTACTCTTCGATCCTTCATACGCGAACTACGGCCCGCAGCTGAACCTCGGACCGCAGGATGTAGAAGTCGTCTGGCTTCCCGTCTTCGACGCCGAGGCGTGGGCGTATATGCCCGACGGCGAAGCCGTGCGCGCCGCCTTCGAACAGATTCTCGCCGAGCATAGTCCGCGTCTGGTGCTCTTCTCGTCGCCCGACAACCCGACGAGCCAACTCATCCGCGACGACGTCTTCTTCCAGCTCGTGGAGATGGCCGCCGAAGCGGACTGCTTCGTCGTCGTCGACTTCGCCTATCGGGCCCAATGTTTTGTCGAGCCCGAGCCCAAGCACTTCGCCGCGAGTCCGGTCGACTACCCGAACCTGATCCGACTGCACTCGAACTCGAAATGGTGCCGGGGGCTTGGACGACGACTCGGCTGGGTGGAGGCAGACCCGAGCGTGATCGACGCACTCGAGGTCGTGCAACAAAGCACCGCCCTTTGTCCCGACACCGTCCACCAGTACGCGCTGGCCGCTTACCTGGAAGACGCGCTGAAGGACGGCTCTCTCCGCTCGTACATGGATGAGACGAACACCCTCTATCGGGCGGCCGCTGAACACACGGTGGCCTGCGTGCGTCAGTACCTCGACATGCCGTGCCTCGATGCCCAGGGCGGCCTGTACACGGTCGTCGACGTCGGTCGGGACGGAGACGATTTCGTCCGCGAGGTCTTGCCCGCCACCGGCGTCATTTTCGTGCCGGGTAGCGGCTTCGGGCCTGCGCTCACGAACGGGATCCGTATTTCATACGGACCGCTCGTGAACGACCTCGACCGAATCGAAGAGGGCTTCCGCCGCGTGGGCGCGTTCCTCGGCGCCTAGGAGATCGGCCTCCTCGGTCTCGGAGGCGCGATGATGAAGCTGAAGCCAGCCTCGCGAACCAGATCATTGAACGCGTCCAGGCGCGGACCCATCAACTCGTCGTTCGTCGCCTGGTGCACCGTCCAGCGAGCGCGCAGATCGCTGAGCACGTCCTGCGATCCCATGCTGACGTCGCCATCTGCGTTCCCCGCGTTCCCGTGCAGGAAGACGTACTGAAATTTCAGGCGTGAGGGGAAGTTGATGACGGTCTGGCCATCCACCACGCGCCGCTGGTAGAGCGAATCCGCCACCGTCTCCATCTCACCAGCGAGCTCAGTCCCGGCTTCCGTCACGTCATCCGCGCCATCCAGGCCATCGACCCGCTCCAGTAGCGTCTCGATCTGCGAACGCACGTCGTTGTTGCCGGCCACAGCGCGGTGGATCGAGCTCAGCTCAGCAGCGACTCCCGCGACGAAGGCGTCCTGCTCGAGATAGTCCGCCATCGTGGCGTCCGTCCGCGGATCCATTCGAACCTCGAGCGGCTGACCCATCATCCAGTCACCCACGGTCAGCCGCACATCGTACGTACCGGGCACAACGGGCCGTCCCGCGAGTGAGCCGAAGACGTACGCCCCCGGAATGTTCGGGATCGACTCGTACCGGAGATTCCACGTGATTCGGTTGTGGCCCGGCGTTACCTCGAGCGGGCGTGCACTCGGGCTGAGCTCGTCATCCGGCTGGGTCGAGAGCGTCCGCACCAGATCTCCGTTCTCCGTGCGGATCTCGATTTTGACTTCCTGGCCATCCCCCACTTCAGGGAGAACGAAGTCCAGGACAGCGCCCTGGGGCGGGTTCTGCCCCTCTCCACCCCCGCCGCGGCCCGGACCACCCGCGAGGCGGTAGGCGTGGCGCGGCGCGTACAGGAACGCCTCATCGGCTGCGGCGCCACGAGCCGCCATCGCCACCTGCTGGATCGGAGAGAGGTCGTCGAGAATCCAGAAGCTGCGCCCGGATGTCGCCACGACCAGATCGTTCTCACGTTCCTGAACGATCAGATCGTTGATCGGCGTATCCGGAAGATTCAGCTGCATCGACTGCCAGTTGTCGCCCGCGTCGAACGAGACATACATGCCGAGCTCGGTTCCCGCGTAGAGAAGGCCCGGGGTCTTCGGGTCCTCCCGCACCACGTGGACCCACGCATCGTCCGCAAAGCCGTTCGCGATCGCATCCCAGCTCTCGCCGTAGTCGTGCGTCACGAACGCCATCGGCGTGAAGTCGTTGAACTTGTAGTTATTGACCGCAGCATATGCGGTCGCAGGATCGTGCGGCGACACTGCGATCTCGTTGACCATCCACTCGCCCCAGTCGTCCGGGGTCACATTCTGCCACGTCGCCCCACCGTCGCGGGTGAGGTGCACGAGGCCATCGTCCGATCCGGTCCAGATCACGCCTTCCTCATGAGGCGACTCCGCCAGGGCGTAGATGGTTCCGTAGATCTCACCGCCCGCACCTTCGTTCGTGATCGGGCCGCCGCCGTATCCCTGCTTCGCGTCCTCATCACGGGTAAGGTCCGGGCTGACTTCGTCCCACGTCATCCCACGGTCTCTCGACCGGACCAGATGATTCGAGGCGTGGTAGATCGTCGTCCGATCGTGCTCCGACACCAGGATCGGCGCGCTCCAGTTGTACCGGTACTTCATCTCCCGCCCCTGAAGCGCGGCAGGCATCACCGGATACGCGGCGACGTCGCGCGACGATCTCGTCTGATGATCGTACTCGCTGATGATGCCCATGTAGCAGCCAGCGTACACGAAGCGCGGATCGTCCCGGTCGAAGGCCGGCCGGGCACTCTCGCACCCGCTGATCGAGTACCAGTCCTTCCACGTCACGCCGCCCTGTCCGGCGCTCGCGATCGTGAGCGCGCTGTTGTCCTGCTGGCCTCCGTAGACGTGGTACGGGAAGCGGTTGTCGACGTTGACGCGGTAGAACTGCGCGGTGGGCTGGTTGCTGATGCTCGACCAGCTCTCCCCCGCGTTGAACGAGACGTGCGCGCCGCCGTCATTCGCGTTGATCATGACGTCGTTGTCGTCGGGGCTGATCCAGAGGTCGTGTGTGTCGCCGTGCAGCACCCGCACGTTCGTGAACGTTCGCCCGCCATCGATCGACTTCATCATCGGCGCGTTGAGGACGTAGACCGTCTCTTCGTCCAGCGGGTCAGCGAAGACCTCGATGTAGTACCAGGCGCGCGCACGGATCGTCCAGTTGTCGCTCATGAGGCTCCAGCTCTGACCCGCATCGTCCGAGCGAAAGAGCCCGCCGCCGGGATCGGCTTCGATCATCGCGAAGACTCGGTCCGGGTTCGCCCGGGACACGTCGATCGACGTCTTCCCCATGACGTCGGGCAGCCCTTCGTTGATCTGGGCCCACGTGTCCCCACCATCGGTCGACTTCCAGAAGCCACTACCGGGCCCGCCGCTGACCACCTGCCAGGGCAGACGACGGTGGTCCCAGAACGACGCGTAGAGAATGCGCGGATTGGTCATGTCCATGGACAGATCCGACGCTCCGGAATTCTCATCGACGTGCAGGATCAGCTCCCACGTCTCACCGCCGTCCTCGGAGCGGTAAATGCCTCGCTCCGGGTTCGGCCCATACGGGGCGCCCTGAGCGGCGACGTACACGACGTCCGGGTCGTTCGGATGGATTCGAATGCGCGAGATCGACCGAGTCAGATCCAGACCGAGATGGGTCCACGTGCGTCCGGCGTCCGTCGAGCGGTAGACCCCGTCTCCGTGCGATGTCATGACGCCACGGATCGGGTGCTCTCCCATGCCCACGTAGACGACGTTCGGGTCCGACTCGGCGACTGCAATCGCACCGACCGAAGAGGTGCC
>JBDGVS010000154.1:0-8106 GCA_039585535.1 Gemmatimonadota bacterium
TCGAACGTACGAGCCGATAGCGGCATGACCCCACCCCGGTACCAGCAGTGCCCTCCAGAAGGCGCTTCCCGGCGAAATGGGAAGCGGGGGCGGCGTGGCCTGCGCCTCTGTCGGGAATGGAGTCGCAGGCGGCTGTGTGGGCCGCTGCTGCGCCTCGGACGGTGCCACAGAGCCGCTGACCAGAGACAGCCCGAGGGAAAGGCCTGCTACGGCAGCCCACCGACCGGCACACGCCGTTCGCAAACGAACGGCGGTCACGTCCGGTCTCTCCAATCGTCGATCCGAGGGGGCTGGCCCTCCTCGAGCGTCACATACGTTTGATGGAACACCCAGTCTCCCGAGTTCACGTACCACCGTCCGGGGCCTGCGTCCCGCAGCAGGGGCAGATGCGTGTGACCCAGAAGGATGAGGTCGAGTTCCGGCTCGTGGCCGAGTTTCTCGAGCGCCCAGGCTTCCAGGACACCGGAACGGACCTTCTGCCCGTCACCCCACTGGTCCCATCGATCCTCGGTATTCGACACGCCTCCGGCGATTCGGTCGCCGAGCCGAACCGGAAGGCAGCCGAAAGCAAAGCGGGTCAGCGGTGAGCGGATTACGGCCTTGAGTGCCAGGTAGCCCCAATCGCCGGCCCCGAGCCCGTCTCCGTGCGCCAGGAAGGTCCGGTGTCCCGCGATCGTTCGGGTGACGGGATCTTTGAGGAACTCCAATCCGATCTCGTCGGTCAGGTAGCGTCCGCCCCACCAGTCGTGGTTGCCGCCCACGAGCGTGACGGGCACCCCTGAATCGACGATCTCCTGAAGCCGAGTCAGGATGTCTTCGTGGCCTCGTGTAATGCCCCAGTGGTATTCGAACCAAAAGTCGAACAGGTCGCCGTTGATGATGAGCGACGAGGCTTCCACGGCCGCGTAATCCAGCCACGCCGAGAAGGCGCGCCGGTGTTCGGGCGGGGTAGCTCCGAGATGGATGTCGGAGACGAGCAGGACGGGCTTATTTCTTGCGGACACGCACGAAGGTAGGTGCGAACCGCAAGCGGCTGGAAGGGGTAGAGGACGCATGATCGTACGGAACCACGCCCAACGATGGCGATACGCGACGACGACGCTCCTCCTGATCGGGGGTACGTGGGCCTGCGGCGCTCAGCGACTGGCTGTCGTGGGGCCCGTCGCGAATCCGGCCCCGGTCGCCGAGAGGCTGGTCGAATCGACCCGTTTGCAGGCCCCGACGCGCATCGACTTCCGCTGGCAGCTCAACGAAGCAGGGTCGCGTATCGGGGGCCTGGGCGTTGCGCGGATCGAGCCTCCGTATCGTGCTCGCCTCGACCTCTTTCTCGACGGTGGCGAAACGGTGAGCGCCGCGGTGGTCGTGAACGATGAACTCAGACTTCCCCCAGGGGATGTCGACGAGGTCTTTCCCCCCGTGGATCTGATGTGGGCAACACTCGGCGTTTTTCGGCCTCTGGCCGGAGCCACGTTGCTCGGTGGCGATCGACTCGAGAACGACTCCGAACGCTTGCGCTACCGACTCGAAGACGGCCGCGAGGTGCATTACGAGGTCGCGGCGTCCGCACTCCGTGCCGTCGAGCTCCTGCAAGGAGCGTCGGTCATCGGGTGGGTGCGGTTGACGGGCGACCCCGCCGATGTCTTTCCCGAGACCGCGACGTACCGGAATCTCCAGGATTTCCGCGAACTCCAGATCATGCGCCTCGACGTCGCTGCCGCGGAGTCGTTCGACCCGGCGATCTGGGAGTTGGGCAACTGACCATTAGATTGACCCATGCTCTACACCTTCGCTCCGCTCTCGGGATGCAACTACTCGTTTCGCGCGGGCTCGTTTCCTCCGCCGCACGTCCAGACGATTGCGATTGAACCGTTCGACAATGAGACCGCTCGATTCGAACTGACGGGCGAGTTGTACGATCAGCTGCTGAGGAATCTTCCGGGGGCGCTTGGGGTGCAGGTGGCAGGTGCAGACGTCGCGGACGCGATCGTGCGAGGTCGCATCAACCGGTACGACGTAACCGCCCCCAACTATCGAGCAGGGCAGCCAGGTGAGGCCGCGCGGGTGACCCAGCGCCAGGTCAACATTTCCGTGAGCGTGGAGATCGTGGACCTCGTCGAAAATGTGATTCTGTGGGAGTCTGCGAGCGTCACAGCACTCGGTGAATACGTCGAGGGTGCCCCCGAGGAAGAGGGTCGTTTGCGGGCCATCGTACTTCTGGTTCAGGAGATTGTGGACGGGGCCCAGTCCAACTGGTAGATTCGGCCTCGATTTTCATCGGAGGTCCCGCCGCCCTCCGCCTTCACCCACACTCGAGTTAGGAGTCAGCTTGCTCCGAGCGATCGGACTGGGCCTGGTACTCTTCGGATTCTGGCTGGCACTGTCGGGGCACTACACCCCGCTGCTACTCAGCTTCGGCGTCGGTTCATGCGTACTGGTTGTCTACCTGTCGCACAGGATGGACGTGGTCGACAGCGAAGGTGTGCCCTTGCAGGTAACCGGTCGGTTCCTGGCGTACCTCCCTTGGCTGCTCAAGGAGGTATTCGTCGCGAATATCGAGGTCGCGAAGGTCATCCTCGACCCGAAGCTTCCGATCAGCCCGCGAATGGTCGTGTTCCACGGGTCCCAGGATTCGGATCTCGGCCGGGCGATCTACGCGAATTCGATCACGCTCACGCCCGGTACGATTACGACCGGTGTCGAGGGGCAGGAATTCGAGATTCATGCGCTTCGCGCAGCTGACCTCGAGACGGACGAAGAGCAGCAGATGGACGTTCGCTGTTCGCGGGTCGAACGTGGCCGGAAGGAGCGATCAGCCTAAGTGTTCATCGTAGCCACCATTGGCATTCTCGTGACGATGTCTCTCGCGCTCATCCGTGCGCTCCTGGGCCCGACGGTCTACGACCGCGTGTTGGCGGTGAACACCTTCGGGACGAAGACGGTGCTTCTGATCGCGGCGCTCGGCTTCCTCACCGAACGTCCCGAGTTCCTGGATCTCGCCCTCGTCTACGCGCTCATCAACTTCATCGGGACCATCGCGGTGCTGAAGTTCTTCGAGTACGGAGATCTCGGGCTGACGCGCCGTATCCAGCGGGAGGCCGAGTAGATGAGCGCCGCGCTGGATGTAATGAGCTGGATTTCCATCGTGGGCGGTCTCTTCTTCATGGTGGTCGGTACCGTGGGCATTCTTCGGATGCCTGACGTATACACGCGGCTTCACGCGGCCGGTATGACCGACACGATGGGCGCCGGACTGCTGTTGCTCGGGATGGCACTGCAGGCGATCGAAGGGGTCGCCCTCGGTGACGTGAGCTACTGGTTCGTGTTTATCCGACTGGTTCTCGTCTACGCCTTCCTGCTCTTCACCAGTCCAATCGCCACACACGCCCTGGCTCGGGCGGGCCTCTCCGGTGGCGTCGAACCGTGGACCAACGAGGGAGCGGAGAACGGATGACCGCACTCGTCACCGACGTCCTCTTCGTGATGCTGGCGGTCACCGGCATCGCCGTGATCCGGACACGGAATCTCTTCACGGCCGTGATGCTCGCCGGGATCTACAGTCTGGTCTCGGCCGGACTGTTCGTGGTCATGGATGCGGTGGACGTCGCGTTCACTGAGGCAGCCGTCGGTGCCGGTATCTCGACGGTCCTCGTACTGGGGACGCTCGCGCTCGTGGGCTACCAGGAGTCGGCCCCCAAGCGTTCGCCCATCTTGCCGCTCTTCGTGGTGATCCTGACGGGTGGGATTCTGGTCTACGGTACTTCGCAGTTGCCTCCCTTCGGGTCCCCGGACAATCCGGCTCACCAGCATGTGGCGCCGCACTACCTCGAGGAGTCCGAGCACGAGATCCACATTCCGAACGTGGTCACGTCCGTGCTCGCCTCCTATCGCGGTTATGACACGATGGGGGAGACGGCCGTGATCTTCACGGCCATGGTCGGGGTGCTCCTTCTGCTCTCCCGCGGACCCCTGCCGCGTCGGGTCTTCCACGACGGTGGCTGGCGAACGGTACGGCCGGGGACGACCAGAGAGGAGCTCGAGGCGTTGATCGCCGAAGAGGATCCGGACCGGCGCCCGCCGACGGCGACGGAGACCGGGACGCTCTCGTCTCATTATGACGATGGCTCGGTTTACGATGACGCCGGCGAGGCGGACCCGGACGAGGAGGGCGCTCATGGATGATCGCGTGATCCTTCGCGTCGGCGCGAAGATCCTCATCCCGTTCATTCTGATTTTCGCCCTGTACGTGCAGTTCCACGGCGACTACGGCCCGGGTGGAGGCTTCCAGGCCGGGGTGATCTTCGCGGCGGCCTTCGTCCTGTACGCCCTCATCTATGGGCTGGGGAACGCGATCAAGGCGCTTCCCCCTCAGGCCGCGTACGTCTGCGGTGCCCTCGGGGTGGTCATCTACATCGGGGTCGGCTTTCTCTCGATGGCACTCGGCGGAAACTTCCTCGACTACAACGTCCTCGCTCATGATCCCGCCCACGGACAGCACTACGGGATCATCGGCGTCGAGATGGGCGTGCTGGTGACCGTCTTCGGGGTGATGGTGGCGCTCTTCTACGCCTTCGCAGGACGCAGGAGGCTGGACCCGTGAGCGAGTTCGCAGGCCTCTTCAACTACTGGGCTGTCATCCTGCTGATGATGGTGGGTTTCTACACCCTCATCTCCCGCAGTAACCTCGTGAAGAAGCTGATCGGCCTGAACATTTTTCAGACGTCCGTCATCATGATGTACGTGTCGTTTGGGAAGATCACGGGCGGGACTGCTCCGATCCTGGTCGAGGGTGACCACGGCGAGGCTGTCGAACACGTGGTTTACTCGAATCCGATCCCCCATGTCCTCATGCTGACCGCGATCGTGGTCGGCGTGGCGACGCTCGCGCTCGGCCTGAGTCTGGTGGTGCGGATCAACGAGGCCTACGGGACCGTCGATGAAGACGAGATCACGGCGAAGGACAACGCCCAGTGAGTCATAACCTTCCGGCGCTGATGGTCGTGATTCCGATGGTGCTGGCGCCGCTCGCGGCGCTGGTCGGTCGGTGGAATGCGTCCTGGGCCGTAGCCGCGGGGGCGTGCTGGTGGGCGCTGTATGCCTCGGTGTCGCTCCTGATGCGCGTGATGGACGAGGGGGTCATCCGGTACGCTCTCGGTGGCTGGCCAGCGCCGTACGGCATCGAATACCGGATCGACCTGGCCAGTGCCTTCGTCGCCGTCATCGTGGCAATGATCGGCGCGGTGTCGATCATCTACGCGCGTGAGAGTATCGCTCAGGAAATCAGTGAAGACCGCATTCCGCTCTTCTATGCGGCCTTCATTCTCTCCTTGACCGGATTGCTCGGCATCTCCATCACCGGAGACGTCTTCAACGTATTCGTCTTCCTCGAGGTGTCGTCGCTGTCCGCGTACTCGATGATCGCCCTGGGTCAGGATCGCCGGGCGCTCACCGCCGCGTTCCAGTACCTGATCATGGGTGCCACGGGCGCGACGTTCATCGTGATCGGTATCGGCCTGCTCTACGTCATGACGGGCACGCTGAACATGGTTGATCTGGCCGAGCGCATTCCGGCCGTAGCGGACAACCGAACAATTCCGGTGGCGTTCACATTCCTGACGGTCGGGATCACGCTGAAGCTGGCGCTCTTCCCGCTCCATCTCTGGCTGCCGAACGCCTACACCTACGCTCCGTCGTCGGTGACCGCGTTCATGGCCTCGACTGCGACGAAGGTCTCGGTCTACCTGCTGCTCCGTTTCTTCTTCACGATCTTCGGCTTCGAGTTCTCCTTCGAGCGCATGCAGCTCGACATGGTGCTCATGCCTCTGTCGCTCGTCGCGATTCTCGCGATGTCGATGGTTGCGATCTATCAGCAGAACGTGAAGCGGCTACTCGCCTTCTCGTCCGTGGCGCAGATCGGCTACATGGTCCTCGGGATCAGCTTCGGGTCGGTCCTCGGCGTGACCGCGGGAATTCTGCACCTCTTCAATCACGCACTGATGAAGGGCGCGCTCTTCATGGCCATGGGGTGCGTGATGTATCGGGTCGGCTCGGTCCGCCTGGACGCAATGGCCGGCCTGGGCAAGAAGATGCCGTGGACGATGGCGGCATTCGTGCTCGGTGGGCTGAGCCTGATCGGCGTTCCGCTCACGGTGGGCTTCGTCAGCAAATGGTACCTGGTGCAGGCCGCACTCGAACGAGGGCAGTGGGGCGTGGCCGGCGTCGTGATGGTCGGCTCGCTCATGGCTGTGGTCTACATATGGAAGGTGGTCGAGGTGGCGTACTTCGGTGAAGCCGATCCCGACCACGAAATCCGCGAAGCTCCGCTGAGTATGCTCATTCCGACCTGGGTCCTCGTAATCGCGAGCTTCTGGTTCGGTATCGACGCGACCGGCACGGCAGAGGTCGCCACCGCGGCGGCAGAGACGCTTCTGCGAGGTCTGCCGTGATGGAGCCGGGCATGCTGGTCCTGTTCACCGTGTTGCTGCCGATCATCGGCGCCTTCCTGGTGCTCGCGCTCGGCCGTAATCCGAACGCGCGTGAAGCAGCGACGCTGATTACGGGTGGCGTCACCTTCTATCACGTGCTCGGCCTTCTTCACCTCGTGCGAGAGGGGCAGCAGCCGAGCCTGACTCTGCTGGAGGTGGTCCCGGGCGTGGACCTGGCATTCCAGGTCGAACCGCTGGGGATGGTCTTCGCACTCGTGGCCTCGTTTCTCTGGCCGGTCACCTCGCTCTACGCGATCGGCTACATGCGGGGCCACCACGAGGAGAACCAGACGCGGTTCTTCTTCTTCTTCGCGATCGCGATCGCGGGTGCGCTCGGTGTGGCGTTCAGCGGCAACATGTTCACGCTGTTCGTCTTCTACGAGTTCCTCACCTTCTGCACCTTCCCGCTCGTCACGCACCATCAGTCGGAAGAGGCGAAGCGATCGGGGCGGATTTATCTGGGGATCCTGCTGACCACTTCGGTCGGACTCCAGCTCGTCGCCATCATCTGGACGTGGGTACTCGCCGGAACGCTCGACTTCCGCGTCGGCGGGATCCTCGCGGGCACGGCGTCTACAGCCGTGCTCGGCGCGATCCTCGTGCTGTACGTCTACGGCGTGGGGAAGGCGGCGCTCATGCCGTTCCACAGGTGGCTTCCGGCCGCCATGGTGGCACCAACTCCGGTGTCGGCACTCCTGCACGCGGTCGCCGTCGTGAAGGCTGGTGTCTTCACGGTGCTCAAGATTGCGGTCTACATCTTCGGGATCGACCTGCTCCAGACGCTCGCCACGACGAACTGGCTCGCATGGGCTGCGGCGGCCACGATCATTCTCGGTTCGCTGGTGGCGTTCTCGAAGGACAACCTCAAGGCACGACTCGCGTACTCGACCATCAGTCAGCTGTCGTACATCGTGCTCGGCGCCATGCTCGCGAACGAGATGGGACTCATCGGCGGCGGAATGCACATCGCCATGCACGCCTTCGGCAAGATCACTCTGTTCTTCGCGGCCGGTGCCATCATGGTGGCCGCGCACGAGAAGAACATCAGTGGCATGCACGGCCTCGGCCGGAAGATGCCGATCACCTTCGGCGCGTTCTTCATCGGATCGCTTTCGATTATCGGACTTCCGCCTGCGGGTGGAGCCTGGAGCAAATGGTTCCTGGGGATGGGCACACTCGAAGCGGGGCAGGTAGGGCTTCTTGCCGTCCTCATGCTGAGTTCACTGCTGGGTCTGTACTACCTGCTCGAGGTGCCGGTGAAGGCGTTCTTCTTCGCGCCGCCGGCAGACGACGGACATGGTCACGACGATCATGGCCACGCCACGGATGGGCACGATCCCTCGGCCTTCGTGATCGGCGGGCTGCGGGAAGCCCCGCTCCCGTCGTTGATCGCGATCTGCATCACCGCGACGGCCACCGTCGTGCTCTTCTTCTGGCCCGATCTCTGGCATGAGCTCATGACGATGGTGGTCAGCGGAGGTCCGTCGTGAGTCACGATTCGCACGGGCACCATGAGGTGAAGGAGCCGATCGGCTGGATGGATAAGCCCGAGAAGATCAAGATGTTCTTCCTGGTCTTCTACGTAATCTGCGGCCTGCTCTTCGCGGCGGAGTTCCTGCTCCTC
>JBDGVS010000155.1:0-6264 GCA_039585535.1 Gemmatimonadota bacterium
GACTGAACGGCTTGAATACGCTTTTCGCCGGCGGGCTGCAGGAGGGCGATGCGGTGATGCTCTTCCGCGAGACGACCTTCAGTATCCGGACCTCGCAGCTCGACCCGACGACCCTCGGGCTCTTTCGGGCAGACTATGGCGGTACAGCTGTAGAGTTCGCGACCGGGATCGACACGACCGCGCAGTTTCAGTATCGGATATCGGCAGGCAGCTACGTCGACACCGTTTCCGCAGGGTCGCTCCCTGATGTCGACGCGGTCCGTCTGGTGCTCGACTCCCGCAAGCCGCCCGCGACGGGCGGCGCGGAGGATGTCACCTTTGGGTGGTCGGTGAACGTGCCGCTGCGGAATGTGCGGGGAGGTGGAAACTGATGACTCGCGGACGGCGCTCGATCCGAGTGGATGAAGGCGGCTTTGTCCTGGCCTTCGTGGTCTTCATGCTATTCGCAATTTCGATTGCGGCCACCACCGGCTACATGCTGGTGTCGTCGGAGTTCAGCCTGTCCCGGCATTCTAGCGACGGCTCGGAGGCGCTGACCGTCGCGCGTGCGGGCCTCGAGCGCTACGTCGCGGAGTCGCTGGGGACGCTCTCGGACACGAGCAGCTATGCGCTCGGGGCCGGGGTGGCTGTCGTCACGCCGCGCAAACTGTTCGAGCAGGACTCCCTTACGCACGTGTACTACATCCGGTCCGAGGGCACGGTCGAGGATATTCGGACTCCGGGCACGCCGGCACGACGGGTCGTCGGCGCCTACGCGACCTACCGCATGCGCCCGATCCCGCAGGACGGACTGGTAATGCTCGGCACCAACACGATTTCCGTGCAGAGCGGCGGGCAGATCGATGCCGTTGATCGTGACGCCATCGGCGATTGTTCGGGTGGCGGCGCTTCGAGCCTCACAGGTGCAATCGCGGCGGTGTCCGTCACCGGCTCGAGCGACATCGACGGGAGTCCGGATTCTGAGATCTGGCCTGGCGGGTGGAGCGATATCCGCGACGCCATCGCCGTCCGCTGGGACGTCCTCTCAGATCCGAACTTCCCGGTCGAATTCGAAAACACCCTGCCGAGCTTCGGGTCTCTTCCCGCCGACTCGTTTCCGGTGGTCCGCTACACCGGGTGGGTCAACGCGGGCTTCGACGGCCGCGGCGTACTGATCATCGACGGAGTCTTCGATCCCACGTCGACGTTTCGCTGGCGCGGGATCGTTCTGGCCAGGGAAGTGGACGACATTGTTCAGGGTCACATCGACGGGTTGCTGATCGGCGGACTCGAAGGCCCGAACATGTACAGCACGGTCCAGCTGTGGACCGACGTGCACTATCACTCGTGCTACGTCTACTCAGCCAACGAGTCGTTGTCGTACCTCGAGCTGATGCCCAACACGATCCACGAGACGAATTAGTCGACCGCGTCGAGCACCATGATCTTTTGCCAGATCTTGTTGCTCAGTCCGTTCGTGAGAGCCTCGACTTCGTCCACGGCCTGAAGAATCACCGAGTCGTTGAAGCGCTCCGCGTAGAGCGCGGCCAGCTTCGACGTGAGGGACAGCAGTTCGGAGCAGTAGTCGAGGTAGCGCCCGAGCTGGTCCTTGGTCAGCGTCCGCTCCGGAGACGACTCGGTGTCCGCCAGCGTGTGCGCAAATCGATCCGGGTCTTTTGTCAGCTGATGCATGTCGACGATGTGCGCGATTGCTCGAAGCTCACGGATGTAGCCGAGCGCGCGCATCCTTCTCAGTCGATTCTCTGCCGTCACCAGAAAAACGAGCAGGAAGCCGATGAAGATGACGTCCTGAATACCCGACTCGAGGAGTTGGACTGCGTCGAACGCACTTCCGAATCCCGCGGACATCTCCAGTAGCACCGCACGTATCGCGGCAATCGCACCGACCAGGACGAGCCCTGCCATGAGCCAGGTTGCGAGCCGGAGCCACCAGATTGGACGCTCGACTCGATCGAGTCGGGCCTTTGTCTGCTCCCCGATGTCGAGGAGGCTCTTGCACAGCCTGCCCAGGCCCGACTCCGGGAAGCGCTCGTCGATTCGGTGCTCGAGTTGCGAGATCGTATAGACGATGCGCTCAGGGTCGAGCGATAGCGTGGACGGTGGACCGAAGTCCGGCGGGGGTGTCCGAGCAGCCATGACAGCAATCTGGCTCTCGCTTGCGGATTCGTGAAGCGCATGCGCATGATGCCGCCGAGGCGTGCGAAGGATGAATCCGCGCTCGAGTGGAGGCCGAATGCAGCCGACGGATACGCGAGATCCGCAGTACTACCACAAAGTCGTGGACTGCCAATGGGCCTGTCCGGCGCATACGAATGTGCCGGAATACATCCGACTGATCGCCGCCGGCAAGTTCACCGAGTCGTATCTACTCAATCGGAAGTCCAATGTGTTCCCGGGGATTCTGGGGCGGACCTGCGATCGTCCGTGCGAGCCTGCGTGCCGACGAACCCGGGTGGAGGACGAGCCGGTAGCGATCTGCCGACTGAAACGAGTGGCTGCCGATCTGCGGGATGAGGTGAAGCACCTCCTGCCGACGGCGCCTTCCCAGAAGAACGGAAAGCGGGTCGCTCTCATCGGCGCGGGACCTGCCTCGCTGACCGTCGCAAATGACCTCGCCCCACTCGGCTACGACGTCACGATCTTCGAGGGTCTTCCGAAGGCGGGCGGGCTGATGCGGACCAATATTCCGTCGTTTCGGCTCCCCGTGAAGGTCCTGGAGGAGGAGATCGACTACGTCCTCGATATGGGTGTCGATATTCGGTACGGACACCGGGTCGACTCGCTCAAAGAGCTGCTCGATAGTGCCGAGTACGATGCGGTCTTCATTGGCACGGGTGCGCCCAAGGGCAAGGAACTGCGTATCCCGGGGCGGGACGAGGCCGATGCCAATGTGCACATCGGGATCGAGTGGCTCGAGTCACTTCACTTCGAGCACATCGATTCCATCGGTGAGCGAGTGCTCGTGATCGGCGTCGGAAACACTGCGATGGATTGCTGTCGGAGTGCGATGCGAGTTGGCGGGACCGACATCAAGGTGATGGCGCGTAAGTCGCGTCCGTACTTCAAGGCCTCCCCGTGGGAACTCGAGGATGCCGAAGACGAGCGAGTCGAGATCCTGGTCAATCATTCTCCGGCGAAGTTCGTGGTCGAGAACGGACGCTTGAAGGGGATGGTCTTCGACATCGTCGAATGGCACGAGAACGAGGAAGGGCGCCTGGTCAGCACGAAGATCGACGAGACCTTCATCGAAGCAGACGATGTGATTCTGGCCATCGGCCAGGACAACGCCTTTCCCTGGATCGAACGCGATATCGGAATCGAGTTCGGTGAATGGGATATGCCGGTCGTCGATCGCGCCACCTTCATGACCACGCGTGAGGGCGTCTTCGTCGGTGGAGATGCTGCGTGGGGCCCGGAGAACATCATCTGGGCCGTCGAGCACGGGCATCAAGCCGCGATCTCGATTCACAATCACTGTCAGGGCTTGTCCGTGACGGAGCGCCCACCGTACGGGATGAATCTCGTCTCGACGAAGATGGGCCTGCACGAGTGGCGGTACTCGAACGACTACGATCCGGTCGATCGAACCTCGATGCGATATGTCGATCTCGAGCAGCGTATCGCCGACATGAAGATCGAGGCCGAACTCGGCTTCGACCCCAAACAGGCGTCCCGCGAGGTCGAGCGCTGTCTCAACTGCGACATCCAGACGGACTTCACAGCCAAGCTCTGCATCGAATGCGACGCTTGCGTGGACATCTGCCCCGTTCAGTGCCTCACCATGACGCACAACGGGGAAGAGCCCGATCTGAGGACCCGGCTCATGGCTCCGGCTATGAACCTGGACCAGGACATCTACGTGTCGGAGGCTCTGCCCCAGACGGCGCGGGTGATGGTGAAGGACGAGGACGTGTGCGTGCATTGCGGGCTGTGCGCCGAACGCTGCCCGACGGCCGCGTGGGACATGGCCCAGTTCGACCTGTTGAACCCTCATGCCGGACAGGAAGCGTGGCCCACGACAGCGGTTACGGTGTAAACGACTTCGCGTTCAAGGTCGCCACGGTCAACGGGACCGGCTCGGCGAGCGCGAACGGCCTCCTTCTTCAGGCGCTCTTCCGGATGGGAATTCCCGTGTCCGGCAAGAACGTCTTTCCGTCGAATATCCAGGGCCTGCCGACGTGGTACGAGATCCGCGTGAACAAGGATGGATACACGGCCCGTAGTCCGGACTTCCAGCTCGTCGTCGCGATGAATCCGCAGAGCTACGCCCGGGACATCGAGGAGGTCGTGTCGGGGGGCTGGATTCTGTACGACAGCACCCGCGAGCTGGACGACGAGTTTCGACGCGAAGACGTCACCTTCCTCGGCGTCCCCCTCGCGCAGATGTGCGTGGAGAACTTCGAGGGTTCGCGCACGCGGATCCTCATGAAGAACATCACGTATGTCGGGGCGCTAGTCGCTCTGCTCGACATCGATATGGACGTCGTGAAGGAGATGGTGCAGGAGAAGTTTTCGGCCAAACCCCACCTCATCGACGCGAACATGCAAGCGATCGAACTCGGACACTCGTATGCCACCGAGCACTTCGACTGTCCGCTTCCGATTCGACTCGAGTCGATGGATGCGACCAGGGACTGCGTCATGGTCACGGGCAACGTGGCAGCCGGACTGGGGGCCGTGTACGCCGGGGCCACGGTCGGTGCCTGGTACCCCATCACCCCGTCGACTTCGCTGATGGACGGCTTTTCGGAGTTCTGCCACCGCTTTCGGGTCGACCCGGAAACCGGTGCGAAGAACTTTTGCATCATTCAGGCAGAGGACGAACTCGCTGCAGCGGGAATGGTTGTCGGCGCCTCGTGGATGGGTGCGAGGGCATTCACGCCGACGAGCGGTCCCGGGATTTCCCTGATGAGTGAGTTCATCGGCCTCGCGTATTATGCCGAGATCCCCAGCGTCTTCTTCGACGTTCAGCGAACGGGCCCCTCCACCGGGATGCCTACGCGAACGCAGCAGGGTGATCTCATGATGTGTGCGTACGCTTCGCACGGCGACACCAAGCACATCGTGCTCTTCCCTGCAGATCCGAGGGAGTGCTTCGAGTTCGCGGTCGCGTCGTTCGATCTGGCCGAGCGCTTTCAGACACCTGTCTTCGTGGTCTCCGATCTCGACATCGGGATGAACGACTGGATGATCCCACGCCTCGAGTGGGACGACAGCTATTCACCCGACCGGGGCAAAGTGCTTTCCGCCGAGGAGCTGGAGAAAGCAGAGTCGTTCTATCGATACCTCGATGTGGATGGTGATCACATCCCCTACCGCACGCTCCCCGGAGTGCACCCGAAGGGCGCGTATTTCACGCGAGGCTCTGGGCATGACAAGTACGGGCGCTATACCGAGGGGTCGGACGAATACATCGAGGTTGTGGACCGGCTCCTGAAGAAGGTGGAGTCCGCAGGCGACCACGTGCCACAGCCGGAAGTCTTCGGGGAGCACGCCACCGATGAGGGTGGGCCGTCATACGGCCTCATCTCTATCGGCGGATGTCACTGGGCCGTGCTCGAGGCGCGCGACGACCTCGCTCGCCGGGGCGTGGAGGTGGACTATCTGAGGGTGCGCGGCTTCCCGTTTTGTGAAACCGTGGAAGACTTCCTGGAGCACCACGACCGGGTCTTCGTCGTTGAGCAGAATCGAGATGAGCAACTGCGGAAGCTCCTGATCAACGAGACTGAGTGCCCGAAGGAGAAGCTGACCTCGATCACGTACTACGGTGGTCAGCCGCTGAGTAAGGGACATGTGCTCGGTGGTCTCTCCGAACACATCGAGATCCTCCCCGCGGGAGTCGGGTCATGAGCTACATCACGAAGCCCGTCGCGCGTCACCCCTCCACGCCGGTGAACAGCCTCGGCCTCACCGTGCGCGACTACGAGGGCTCGATGTCGACGCTGTGTGCGGGATGTGGCCACGACTCGGTTACCGCCGCACTCATCCAGGCCTTCTTTGAACTCGACGTCGAGCCACACCGGGTGGCGAAGCTGTCGGGCATCGGCTGCTCTTCAAAGACCCCCACGTACTTCCTCTCCGAGGCACACGGCTTCAACTCGGTTCACGGGAGGATGCCCGCGATTGCCACCGGGGCGAATGCTGCGAACAGGGATCTCCTCTACGTGGGGATCTCTGGTGACGGAGATTCGCTTTCGATCGGACTCGGGCAGTTCTGCCACGCCGTGCGACGAAATGTGAACATGCTCTACCTGCTGGAGAACA
>JBDGVS010000156.1:0-6676 GCA_039585535.1 Gemmatimonadota bacterium
CGCCGAGGTCCGCGTCATCATGTTCAGCGCCGCCTTGGCCATGTTCGTGTGTGGGTGCCTCGTGGTCTTGGCGTTTCGGTAGAACTGCCCCTCCACCGCCGACACGTTCACGATGTGCTTGTCGCGGTTGTCCGTGCGCAGCATGAGCGGCTTGAGGCGGGCGTTCAGGACAAAGGGTGCGACGGCGTTGATCAGATGCACCTCGAGAAGTTCGACGGTCGGCACGTCGGCCATCAGCATGCGCCAGGAGTTGGTCTGACGTAGATCGATTTGTTGCAGGTCCTGATCCAGCTCGCCGACCGGGAAGAGCTCGTGGCGCTTCTCCCGCTCCTCCAGGAGCAGCGGGATTTGCGACAGCTCGGCGGGGTGGGTCAGTCCGGGTGCATCGGTTCGCGGGGGGGCCACGAGCGCGTGGTGGATATGGGCCGGTAGTGCGGCGAAGGCCGCGGCTTCCTCCTCCATCATATGGGCGTAGAACTCGGGCGGACGGCGCACGGTCTGACACGCGCAGGTCCAGGCCGTGGATCGTGAGGCGGTGACCCCAGTCGGCAAAATCATCTTCCCTGGCGTAGCGGGCGGCCGCGTCCTGGGGAAAGCGGGTCGTCACGATCAGCTCAGCGCCACATCGGAGCAGCTTGATGCCCGCCTGATAGCCGATCTTCACACGCCCGCCCGTGAGGAGCGCGACCCGACCGCTCAGATCCGCCAGCTCGCCCCTCTTTCGATAGTTCAACTCCGCGCACGGAGGGCACATCTGATCGTAGAAGTGGTGGATCTCCGTGAACGGCGCCTTGCACCCGTAGCAGTGCTGTGGCCCGACTCCCTCGGAGACCGCGTCGTGGCCGGCCTCGCCCTCTCCTGCTGACGTGTTCAACACGGGCTCGACCTCATGGGGCAGGGCCGGTGCGTAGACGTTGGGGGTCGTGAATGTGGGTCGACGCCGGAGGGCCCGGATTCCGGTCTGGTTCAGGGCCTCCTCTCTACGACGGGTGGCCTCGGCTTTGCGCTGCTTGGCCAATGCCCGGGTCAGCTGGCGCCGGCGCGTCTCGTCGGGGGTCCAGACCCTGCCTGCGGCGTGGGTCAGGCGGCGCTGGTCGTCCAGGTCGACGTGAGCCAGGATCGATCGATCCTCGCTGATCTCTTCCAGGATCTCGATGGCGGCACGAATTCTGGCCCGAGAGACCTCATCGTGCGTGGAATCCTCCGACGGCGGGCTATCTGAGTCGCTGTGAGCGTGCGTAGTATGCATCGCAGGAAGCTAGAAGAGCCTCGAGATGGGCCAAGGGCGAGTGCCACTGACACGGACTCCCGTGCGCATGACCAAGCGAAGTCACCTGAACGAGGCGATCGACACACAGCGAACCCGCTTCCGGGTGGGTCGCACGTTGTTCGTTGCGCTGCTCCTTTCCCCCCTGCTGAGCCCGGCGCCGTCGGGGGCCCAGACCATTAGCGGGGTACTCCTGGATCGGGGCACGAACCAGGGAGTCGATCTAGCTCTGGTGGTGCTGCTAACGACGGATGGTGACTCCGTCGGGGCAGCGCTTTCCGATGCCACAGGGAATTTCAGAGTGTCATCCCCTCAGCCCGGTGACTTCCTCCTGGCGGTAAGTGCGTTGGGCTATGAGCCGACTGTCGCGGGGAGTGTCTTCACACTGGAGGCGGGCGCGTCGATGAACCTGGAGTTCCGGATCGAACCGAGGGCTATCGAGATTGGTGGGATTACGGTGGAGACCCGGGTTGCTTTGGCGAATCAGCCGAAGCTGATCCGAAACGGGTTCCTGGATCGTGCCACGCAAGGGATTGGACGCTTCCTGACGCCCGCCGACATCGAGAAATCCGCAGCGCTGACTGTGGGCGACCTTCTCGCCCAGACCGGCCGTGTGACCACGCGGTCTTCGATCGAAGGCGAGCGGCTCCTCATGCTCTCGTCGAGGGGGTATTGCACACCGATTGTCTACCTCGACGGCCGGCGCCTGGACATGTCGGGGATATCACTGAATCGTCTTACGCGAGTCAGCGAGCTGGCGGCCGTGGAGGTCTACCGGTCGTCAAGCGAGGCCCCGATGATGTATGGAGGTGGGATGGAGGGCTGTGGGGTCATCGTGATGTGGACGAGATTCCGCTGAGGCCAATCACCTGTCCCGCCTGAAGGATGCAAGACCGTGAGATACTTCCCGATACTGACCGTCGGGGGACGACTCGTCCCCGTCCTCTTCGCCATCGCGTGCAGCGCGCCGCCGGCCGCCGACACGATCTATCTCAACGGCGAGATCATCACGGTCGATGACCAGCAGCCCATGGTGGAGGCGGTGGCCGTCCGGGACGGAATCATCATTGCGGTGGGATCCGAGGCCGACGTCCTGACCCTCCGGGGGGAGACGACCGAGGTCGCCGATCTCGGGGGTAACACCCTTGTCCCGGGATTCATCGACGGCCATGCACACCTGGGCGGATTCGGCGCTCAGGCTGTTGGCGCGAATCTGCTTGCCTCGCCGGATGGTCGGGTCGATACGATCGACGACCTGGTCAGGGAACTCCAGGCCTTCGCCGAGGGAGATGACGTCGGGCGCACGGGTTGGATCTATGGCATGGGCTATGACGACGCGGTGTTGGCCGAAGGGCGTCACCCGACTCGTGACGATCTCGATCGGGTCTCGACCGAGATCCCTGTGATGGCCGTGCACATCTCGGGGCACTTCATGGCCGCCAATAGCGCAGCGCTCCGGGCGATCGGCTTTTCCGACCAGACGGACGACCCCGAGGGCGGTGTGATTCGCCGCCGTCCCGGTAGCCGTGAGCCCAATGGCGTGCTCGAAGAGATGGCGGCTCTTCCTACGATGTTCAGGGTCCTCAGCCCGACGGACCTCGACGATCAGGAGTACTTCATGCGCCGGGGGCTGGAGATCGCCAAGAGCTTCGGCCACACGACGGTTCAGGAGGGGCGTGCCAGCGCGCAGGTGCATGAGTCGCTCGTCGAGGCCGCTCGGCGCGGAACGTTCGACATCGACGTGGTCTCGTACATCGACTACGCCAGCCGTGAGGTCATCACGGAAGAGTGGCACGGCCGCGAGTACCAGGACCGATATCGGATCGGAGGCATGAAGGTGACGCTGGACGGCTCGCCTCAGGGTAGGACCGCGTGGCGGACGGAGGCCTACCTCCTGCCTCCGGATGGGCAGACCGCTGGATATCGAGGATACCCGACCATTCCCGATGATGCCGTCGTCGCCTCGCTGTTCGAGGAGGCGTATGAGAAGGGCTGGCAGGTGCTCACGCACGCCAACGGCGATGCGGCCATCGACCAGTTGATCCGGGGCATCCAGCCCTCCCACCGGGCGAACGGCCCCGGAGACCGACGACATGTTCTGGTCCACGGGCAGTTTGTTCGGCCGGACCAGCTCGACTCCCTGGCGGAATTACAGATCATGCCGTCGCTCTTCCCCATGCACACCTTCTATTGGGGTGACTGGTACGATGAAATCGTGGGTACTGAGCAGGCGCAGCGAATCTCACCGATGCGCTCGGTGCTCGATCGCGGCATGCTGGCCACCAGTCACTCCGATGCTCCCGTCGCGCTGCCGAACCTCATGCGGGTGATGGCCGCCACGGTCAATCGTACCTCTCGCAGTGGTCAGGTCATGGGCCCGGGCGAGCGGCTCACGCCGGCGGAGGCTCTGAAGACGATCACTCTATGGAGCGCGTATCAGCACTTCGAGGAGGATCGGAAGGGGTCGATCGAAGTCGGCAAGCTCGCCGATCTCGTCGTCTTGTCTGCCAACCCTCTGACCGTCGATCCAGCAGCCATCGGAGACATCGTCGTGCTGGAGACGATCAAGGAGGGCCGATCGGTCTTCCGTGCGAACTGACCCCCACAGTCACTCGATTCGCGGAGCCAGGAGCGCCGGCTCGGGGTGGTCGGCTGTGGCGGTTGTGATCGGGGCGGGAGCGATCCTCCTGCAGGTCCCTGGTTACGATGAGTTGGCGCTGCGTCCCCGCTTGCCCGTTCCGCGATGGCGTCGGACTTTGACGTCCGTCGGCTTCGGCCGATACGACGTGCGTAGCGTCAGCTAATGACCGCGATCTGGAACCGCCCGACTTCCGGGCCCTGGAGATGAGATTGATGAATCGCAGCAGGCTCCTTCCGCTGGTCCTCATGGGACTGTCGGCAGCCCCCCTCGCGGCGCAGTCCGCGCCCAACTCGGTGTTCATCGAGGCGCTTACCTGGGAGGAGATCCGCGACCACATCGCGGACGGAAGCACGACGATCATCATCCCGACTGCGGGCACGGAGCAGAAGGGACCGCACATGGTGATGGGTGAGCACAAGTACGTCATGGAGTACACCATGGACGAGGTGGCCCGAGTGCTCGGCAACGCGCTCGTCTCGCCGATCATGACGTACGTGCCCGAGGGCAGCTGGGGCGACGAACCGACCGGTCACATGAGAATGCCCGGTACGATCACCCTCCCGGAAGAGTGGTTCCGTGATCTGCTGGTACATACGGCGAAGAGTCATGCAGCAGGCGGCTTCACAGACATCCTCTTCATCGGAGATTCGGGGGGCAATCAACGCGGCATGAGCACCGTGGTCGACCAGCTCAACGACGAGTGGGCAGGCACCGGAACTCGTGCGCACTTCATCGGCGACTACTACGCCAAGAGCAACGAAGACATCGACGCGCACATGAAGTCGCTCGGCTTCACCGACGACCAGATCGGGAGTCACGCCGGGCTGCTCGACACGTCACAGATGCTCTTCGTGAATCCGCACCACGTTCGCATGGACGCGGCGGCGCCGGACGGCGGCTTCGAAGGGTCCGGCGTGAGTGGGGATCCGTCCCTGGCCACCCCGGCTCTCGGCGAGGTCCAGCTCCGTATCAAGATCGACAACGCGCTGGCTCAGATTCGATCCAGCATCGCTTCCAGGCAGGAACGACCATGACCCGTACACGACTCCCCGTGACCACGGCCGTCGCTCTCGGCCTGGCGTTCCTCTCGGCCGGTGCGCTCGGCGCGCAGACCGAGACCGGCGACCCGTTTATCGAACAGATGACCTGGACCGAGATCCGCGACGCGATGGCCGCGGGAAAGACCAAGGTCATCGTGCCCATCGGCGGCACGGAGCAGAATGGCCCGCACATGGTGATGGGCAAGCACAACTACGTGATCACCTTCGCCGCCGGGAAGATGGCTCGCGAGATGGGTGACGCGCTCGTCGCTCCGACCGTCGCCTGGGTGCCCGAGGGCAGCTATGAACGCGAGGGCTTCGGCGACAAGCCGGGGGTCATCACGAACCCCTCCCCGAGCTACAACAACCTGCTCGAGGCAGCCGCGCGGAGTCTGGAGTCGCACGGCTTCACCGAGATCATCTTCATCGCCGACAGTGGCGGAGATCAGGCCGGAATGGATGAAGTCGCGACCCGCCTGAACGGCGAGTGGGACGGCGGTCCGACCAAGCTCTTCGCGCTCACCGACTACTACGCGAAGGGGCAGGAGTGGTCCCGAGCCTGGCTGATGGCCGAATACGGCTACGACATGGAGACCATCGGTTCGCACGCGGGCATCACCGACACGTCCGCCGTCATGTACGTCTTCGCCGATGGCGTCCGAAACGATCGGCGCTATCGCCTCGGTGGACGCCCGGATGCCGGCGTAACCGGGGATCCGACACTCGCCACGCGCGAGATCGGGCGCATGGTGGTCAACTTCAAGGTGGTAGCCGCGCTCCAGCAGTACAGGGCGATCAAGGCGCCGCCACGAAGGGGACGCGGAGGCGCTGCGGGGGGCTGATCGGTCGGATCGTGAGAGAGCGACCATGATCACTCGCGTGGGACTCTTCGCCGCCGCTGCATTCGCCATCTCCGCGGCGAGCCACGGCGCCGATGGACAGAGCCTGCCAGTTGCCCACTTCGATTTCGATCGGACGGCCGGGGCCGCTGCACTGGCCTCGTCAGTTGGGATCGAGGGGGAATCACTCAGCCTCGGCACGGGCGATGCGCCGACGTTCTGGACGCTCCCGTCCGATGTGGGCTCACTCGGCCGCGGGGACGACTTCTCTGTGCGGTTCTGGGTCAGGACCAACGCAGAGGCAGATCGACGGTTCGTCCTGCTGTCCCAGAAGGAATTCGACGACAACAGCCTGGCCTCTCAGAAGAACGCGGGGTGGGTCTTCTATATGTCGAACGGCAGCTGGGCGTTCAGCGTGGGGTCGGGGACGCGCAGGCTCACGTACGAGCGCGATAACGGCCTGCGAATGCCGCTGAACGACGGCCGTTGGCATCAGCTCGCGATGACATACAGCGCCGAGCTGTCCGAGATTCGACTCTTCTACGACGGCGTGAACTGGGTGTCGTATCACGTCGCGGACGCGGACGGCTTCGACTTCACCAGCTCCGATCCGGCGACTGTGGGATGGGACGCCCGCGATGGCTCAACCGTGCCCGACGTGCTCCCCGCCATCGAGTCGGGTGCCGAACAGCTGCAGACGTTCGTCGACGCCTTCAATGCACTCGGTCAGCGGCCGATCGAGTCCGATGAGTTTCTTCGACTCATCGTCGATCCCCGCGCCATGTTTGAAGAGAGGGCAGGGCGCGAGCCCGGTGACGACGCCTGGCGTCCGGTCGCGTCCGCAGAGGCCGCGCTGATGGAGAATCCGTACACGATCCATCAAGCACTG
>JBDGVS010000157.1:0-6201 GCA_039585535.1 Gemmatimonadota bacterium
ACGAGAACTACGAGGAACGCGGGCATCATTTCTGCGAACTCGTACGGGGGCTCGCATGACCGCGCGTCCCATGGACATCGCTCCGATCGGAAGTGTGCGGTACCCTGATTCGGGACTCGGTCGAGGGTGGGAGCCGGCCGCGCTGATGGGACTCACGCTGCTCATTCTTTCGATTGGCCTCGTGACCCTCTACAGCGCCTCTTCGGTGCACGCGATCCAGCAGGGCCTACCGGACACCTTCTATGCGCTGCGGCAGGCGGCCGGAGCTGCCGTGGGGCTCTCCGTCCTCTTCGTATGTGCCTTCACGCCCTACCAGTGGTGGGAGCACGCGGCGTGGCCGCTCATCGGGGTCTCGTGCGTGCTGCTCCTCTTGTGCGTTCTTCCCTGGACGTACTCGATCGCCCCCGAGATCAACGGGGCCCGTCGGTGGCTCACGCTGGGAGTGACGTTCCAGCCCTCCGAGATCGCGAAAATTGCGATCGTGGTGTGGACCGCCGCCATGGCCGTGAAGAAGGCGCCGCACTTCGGCTCTCTGCGTCGGGGGTTGCTGCCCTTCTTCGTGGTGTGGGCCGTCATGATCGGTCTCGTCATGGCAGGACCGGATCTCTCCACGGCCATGGTACTCACCGTTCTCGGTGTCACCGTGGTCTTCGCGGCGGGCGCTCGCGTCGGGCACTTCATATTCCTCGGCGTGCTCGTTGCCCCGCTGATCTGGCAGCAGTTCACCGTTGGGTTCCGCCTTCAGCGACTCGAGTCGTTCCTGGCCCTCTTCCGTGATCCGCTCGGAAACGCTGCGGTGGGTGGGTATCAGGTGAAGCAGTCGCTCATCGCCTTCGGATCGGGAGGGATCAACGGCGTCGGGATCGGTGAGGGACGGCAGAAGTACGGATTCCTGCCCGAGTCTCACAATGACTTCATCTTCGCGATGATCGGTGAGGAATGGGGCTTCTTCGGGGCTCTCCTTCTGATCGGACTGTACACTGCGTTGGTACTGGTCGGATTCCGGATCGCGGGTCGGGCACCGGATCTCTTCGGCCAGCTCATCGCAATTGGCTTCACCAGCTTCATCGCAGTCCAGGCGGTCTTTCACATGGCCGTGGGTCTGGCACTCGCGCCCGCTACCGGTCTCGCGCTGCCGCTCGTGTCTTACGGCCGCTCCAATCTGGTAATCACCCTGGTCGCGCTCGGGATTCTGATTTCCGTCGCGCGAGCCACTCCTGGTGGGAAGGCCGCTCGTGTCTAGCGTGCCTTCCTTCGCCCGGCCGGAGGGCCCCGTCGTGGTGCTTTCGGGCGGCGGGACCGGTGGACACCTCTACCCGGCGCTCGCCATCGCAGAAGGGCTCCGGGCTGTACGTCCGGATGTACGTGTGATTTTCGTAGGGGCTCAGCGTGGCCTGGAGGCTCATGTTCTTCCCGAGCGAGGGGAAGAGCATCTGCTCCTGCCCGTGCATGGGATCGATCGGAGTCGCCCATTGTCCATCGGGCGGGCGCTGATCGGTCTCGCGGTGGGACTCGCCCGTGTGATGCGCCTCTTTTCCACGGAACGGCCCGAGGTCGTGGTCGTCACCGGCGGGTATGCGGGGGCTTCCGCGGGTATCGCCGCCGGGCTGATGGGCGTTCCGCTGGTTTTGCAGGAGCAGAACTCCTTCCCGGGTGCGGTGACGAAGTTGCTCACGCGGTTCGCGGTGCGGGTTCATGTGGCGTATCCCGAGGCGATCGAGCGCCTGCCTACGGGCTCGGTGCACTGCGTCGTCAGCGGTAATCCCGTGCGCCCACGCTCCGAGGCCGATCGGGCCGAAGCGCGGCGCGCGTTCGGGGTCCCCGAAGACGTGACGCTCACCTTTGTGACCGGAGGGAGCCAGGGGTCACTCGCGCTCAACCGCGGAGTCACCTCGTTCGTCGAAGGGGTACAAGAGGGCGCGATCACGCGACCCGACGTGCTGCACCTGCTCTGGTCCACCGGACGAAAGCACTATGAAGGCGTCGGTGCAGCGTTGGGCGCGGCGGGAGGTCCCGAGTGGGTTCATGTGGTCCCCTACATCGAGGACATGCCACGGGCCCTCGCGGCCGCCGACTTCGCGTTGAGTCGCGCCGGAGCCATGACGATCGCCGAGTTCCTCAACGAGGGACTGCCGGCGATTCTGGTCCCCCTGCCGACGGCTGCCGAGGACCATCAGACGTACAACGCACGGGCCCTCGAGGCCGCGGGTGCAGCGCGCGTACTCCCGGAGGCTCACCTCACGGCCGAACGACTGGCAGAGGAGATCCGGACCGTCGCGGGAGACCCGGAGGCCCTCCTGCGCATGCGCGCGGCTTCGCGGGAGCGCGCACGTCCCGACGCAACACGTGAGATCGCTTCGGACGTGGCCACCTTCCTGCCGCCCATGCGGAGGGCCGCATGAACGCGTCTCTCGACCTGCGCGCGCTCGCCGTGGATCGGCCTGTGCACTTCATGGGTGTGGGTGGGGCCGGCATGTACCCACTGGCTGAGTTGCTCCTCCGGAGTGGGGGGCGTGTCAGCGGGTGTGATATGAAGGAGAGCCAGAGTCTGGTCGATCTGGGCGCGGGCGGTGGAGATGTCGCCGTCGGACACGATGCCGGCCACATCGCTGGCGCCGCCGCCCTGGTGGTCACGGCTGCAATCCCCGCAGATCATCCTGAGATCACCGCCGCGCGAGCTGCTGGAGTCCCGGTGCTGAAGCGGGCCGAGGCGCTCGGAGCGTGGGTGTCCCGTGGTACGGTGGTCGGGATCGCCGGAACGCACGGCAAGACCACCACGACCGCCATGGTTACGGAAATTCTGGCTGCAGCAGGCCAGGATCCGACCGGAATCGTCGGTGGCCAGGTCATGGGATGGAGCGGAAATCTCCGCTTCGGAAGCCCCGACCTGTTCGTCGTGGAAGCCGATGAGTACGACCGGTCCTTCCTGACGCTGGCACCTGATGTGGCCGTGGTCACGAACCTCGAAGCCGACCACCTCGACATCTACGGTGACCTCGACGGTGTTCGCCGCAGCTTCCTCGATTTCCTCGCCGGTGTCCGGGGCGGTGGCCGGGTCATCGTATGTGCCGACGACCACGGCGCTTCTGCGTTGCTCCCCATGATCGGGCCCGACGGCTACACATACGGCACGGCCGCTGGCTCCATGCTCCGAGCGACGGACATCGAGATCGATGCGGTCGCGACCCGCGCCACAGTATGGGAAGAAGGGGTACGTGTCGGTGAAATGGTCCTCCCCCTGGGCGGGCGACACAACTTGCTGAATGCCCTGGGTGCGTCGGCCGCCGCTCGGGCGCTCGGAGCGGAATGGGTCGACGTCTTGCGTGCCCTCACGAACTTCGCCGGCGTTGGACGTCGCTTTCAGCGCATCGGCGAAGTGGACGGCGTGGTCGTGATCGACGACTACGCACATCACCCGACCGAGCTCGCCGCAGCGCTGCGCGCCGCGCGGGCGATGCATGCCGGACGGCGGATCGTTGCGGCCTTCCAGCCACACCTCTTTTCCCGGACCAGGGACTTCGCCCGGGAATTCGGGGAGGCGCTCGCCATCGCTGATGCGGTCGTGGTCACCGACGTGTTCCCGGCCCGAGAGGCTCCGATCCCGGGGATCACGGGTCAGACGATCGTCGACGCTGTGCGTGCGGCGGGTGCCCGTGACGTCGCTTATGTGACGGACCTGGATCTACTGGCTCCGACCCTGCGCGGCTCTGTGCGTGAGGGAGACGTCGTCCTCACCCTCGGTGCCGGGTCGATCGAGCGGGTGGGGCCCGAGTTGGTCCAGGCGCTGCGGGAGGCCGTCCATGCGTAGCGAAGGCAAGGTTCTGGTGGCGACGCTTGTGCTCGGAGCCGCAGTCGTGTGGGGCCCACGGGCGCTCGAGGACGTTTCGGAAATGCAGACGTTCCGGATCTCTGAGGTCGATGTGTCCGGTATGCAGGTGCTCGTGAAGGACTCGATCGTGGCTCAGATGCGACTGGGCCAGTTCGCTTCGGTGTGGGGTGATCGCGAGGTGTGGGAAGACCGTCTCACTCGGCACCCGCTCATCCGGGAGGCGCGAGTCGAGCGCCGACTGCCGAACAGGCTTCGGGTCGAGATCGAAGAGCGCCGTCCGGTCGCTCTGGCCGCCGCGCCGACGCTCGAACCCATCGATTCGGAGGGCGTACGTCTGCCTATCGACCCGACCCTCTACCGGCTGGATCTGCCGGTGATCCAGGCGAACCGAAGGCCCCCTGCAGATGCAGCCGTCTTTCCGGCGGAAGTACGGGCACTCGCCTTTGAGACCGAACACCTGTGGCAGACCGACCTCGACTTCTACGGACGGATATCGACGATCCGGCGGGCCGCAGACGGATCTCTGGTGGTGCGGCTGATGAGTCCCGATGTGGAGCTCGCCCTTCCTGATCAGATCTCGTTGGGTCGGCTACGCGAAGCGCTGACGGCCCTCGATCACGCCATCTCCGCCGACCCGGTCAATGTGCCGACCGTCGTGGATCTTCGATTCGCGGGCCAGGTAGTGGTTCGCCGTGAACGCTAGCAAGAGACCCAGCATGCGCTCGAATCTCATCGCCGGACTCGACATCGGAACCGCGAACACGTGCGCCGTGATCGGGGAGCTCTCAGGGAACGAGCGTCGTCCCGGGCTCACGATCCTCGGGGTCGGCCAGGCGCCGTCTGGTGGGCTGCGCGGTGACATGGTCACAAACATCGACGAGATGACCGAGTCGGTCCGCGCCGCCATGAGCGAAGCCGAGCTGATGGCTGGGGTCAGCGTCGATCGGGTCTATGCGGGCATCGGTGGAAATCGCGTCTGGTCCATGAACTCGATGGGCGTTGTCGCCATCTCCGAAGACGAAGTGACGCGGGACGACGTGGAGCGCGTGCACATTGTGGCTCGCGCCGTTGCGCTCCCCCCGGATCGCGAGATGGTCCATGCGATTCCGCAGGAGTACAAGGTCGACCACCAGGGGGGCATCAAGGACCCGCTGGGGATGTCAGGCGTCCGGCTCGAGTCGGAGGTCTTTCTGGTGACGTGCGAGATCACCTCTTCCGCGAACATCACGAAGGCGGTGAATCGTGCCGGCTACCGTGTGCAGGAGCTGGTGCTCGAGCCGCTGGCCGGTGCGCGCGCCGTTCTGACGGAAGACGAGAAAGAAGTCGGCGTGGCGATGGTCGACATCGGTGCAAACACGACCGACGTCGCGGCTTTCTTCGAGGGTAAGATCCATCATGTTGCGATCCTGCCCTTCGGTGGCCAGACGCTCACCGCCGATCTCATGAGAGGTCTGGCCGTTCCGCACCGCGAGGCACGACTCGCCAAAGAGCGGCATGCGTGTGCGTTCGCGCAGATGGTCGACCCCCGGGAGACGGTGGACCTGCCCGGACCGGCTCCGGACCAGGTCCGGTCTGTCGCCTGTGAACTGATCGCGCACATCGTCGAGCAGCGTCTCGACGAGATGTTCGGGATTATCCAGGGCGAACTCCAGGATCACGGTGTCCTCGATAAACTCGGCGCTGGTGTCGTGCTGACCGGCGGTAGCTCTGCCATCCCCGGCATCGTCGAACTCGCCCAGCAGATTTTCGCCTCTCCGGTCCGTCTCGGTGTGCCGAGTGAGGGCCTCGGAGGACTCGCAGACACCGTCCGCCGTCCGCGCTTCGCGGTCGGAGCCGGCCTCGCACTGTGGGGTGCTGATCGCTTCGGCGAGACCGGACGCGGTGCATCGACACGTACATCGGGCCTCGTGACCAAGTTGGGCACGTGGCTCAAGGAATTTTTCTAAGCAGGGCCTTATTACCCAATTCTCCGTCCAGGGAGGAGACATGATGATCTTCGAATTCGAAGAGACCCCGCTCGCTAACGCGCGCATGAAGGTGGTGGGCGTAGGTGGAGCTGGCGGCAATGCCGTCAACCGCATGATCGATGAGGAGCTGGAGGGTGTCGAATTCATTTCGATGAATACCGACGGCCAGGCACTCAAGAGTTCGCAGGCCCAGATCACGCTTCAGATCGGGAAGAAGCTGACCCGTGGCCTCGGCGCCGGAGCGCGTCCCGAGGTCGGGCGCCAGGCGCTTGCCGAGAGTGAGGAAGAGGTTCGACGCGCGCTCGAAGGCGCCGACCTCGTGTTCGTCACCGCTGGGATGGGTGGTGGTACCGGGACAGGGGCCGCTCCGATGGTCGCCGAGATCGCTCGTGACATGGGCGCCCT
>JBDGVS010000158.1:0-6198 GCA_039585535.1 Gemmatimonadota bacterium
CGGGGGACCACGTCGCCCCAAAGTCGTCCGTGACTGCGACGTTCTTCGTACGGATCGAGTCGTTTCCGATCGCTCCGCCGAGGGCGATCCCGGATCCGTCGGGCCCGATCGCGATGGTCGCGAGCCCCGAGGCGCTGCCGGCCACGACCGGAACGTCGGCAACCGACCAGGTGACACCGAAATCCTCGGTCCGTAGCACGCGGGCTCGGGCCGCATTTCCCGTGGCGATCCATGCCCTCCCGCCAGGACCCGTGACGAGACAGGTCCCGCTCGCAGCGAAGCCCCCTTCCCCCTCGAGCGCCGGTGGGATGTCTTCCTGGGGCACTCGAATCCAATGCGCACCCCCGTCTTCGGTTCGCAGTACGAATGGGCTCCCATCGATCGCGTCGCCGTAGACCACACCGACGTCTGGGGTCCAGAAGTCCATACAGTCCAGAAAGGCCTCGGGATGCTCAGCCATGTACTGGAGTGTCCATCGCTCTCCGCCATCGTCTGTTCGGTAGATCCTGGATTGGTCACCCGTGCCGGAGCTCATGGGAAACGCCCGACGTTCGTCGAAGGCGGCGACATCCCGGAACTGGAGCGACCCGACATCCGGCACCGTCCCGACCTGCCATCGTTCGCCGCCATCACGGGTCACCGCATAGGTAGCGTCGTGACCACTGAGCCAGACGACCCGATCACTCACGGGCGACACCGCCTGAAGGAGGGCGTTCGTCCCGACGTCCCTCGTTTCGAGTTCAATCCGGTCCTGAGCGGCAGAAGGCCGAGGCACCCCCGCCCCCAGGGCCATGAGGAGCGACAGTTGAACGACGGGCATCGTTACGCGCCCGACACTCTTACAGGGGATGAACGAAGGCATTTGGAAGCGGTTGAGTAAGCGGTCGGGCCGGCCTCAGGCCATCGGGGACCAACCGATACGGAGAGCCTGCCCTCACAGAGGCCAGAAGGCAACGGAGTCGAATCCAGACACTTTGGTGCGGGCCCCTACCGACGATCAGGAGAGGCCTGTATCATCGAACGCCCGCGCGGGTGACGAGGGTAAGTATTCCTTGCGCTTCCGCCGGCACCAGTCCCATGATGCCGCCCCCGCTTGGGGAACATCTGATTCCAGCTACGGTCGTCCGGGGGGAAGACCATGGCAGGCAACAGCCGCTTCGTGCTCATCGAGTTACTCATGGAGGCCGTGTGTGTCACGGCCCTCCTGTTGATGATCGCGCTGATCGGCTTTCAGTCTTCCACTGCCGCGTCCGCGCTCACCGCGGACCGCGCCGATCGCCACCTGACTGCCATGAAGAGCGACCTGCAGCGGGTCGCCGAGCAGCAGGTACTGCACTACCTCGACGCCTCAGAGTTCGCGCACTCTTCGGAGGATCTCCGCTTCGTGTCGTCGGACGGGGTTGCCATCGAACTGACGGGCTCGGAAGCCGGCTGGTCCGCGACGGCCTCCCACGACCGTCTCGGTGCCAGTCACGGCTGCGCCATCTTCTACGGCGCGGTACCAGCCCCAGCCGCGCCCGTGGCAGTGGCCGGCCCTGGTGAGGTGTTCTGCACGGAGTAGGTCAAGCGGGTGTCTTGGGCGCGCTCGGCACCTCGTCCCTGGCCAGGAAGAGCCAATCGGTATGCTCCTCGTCGACGAGATCGTTGAAGTACTGCACCTTCACGACGTCGACCACGTCGAAGGTCGCGTGCAAAGCCTCCACGAACGGAGAGTGGTCCGCGTACGACCAGACCGCGAGTAGCCCACCGGGCGCCAGGTGGCGCTTTGCAAGTGTCAGCCCGGATCCCGTATAGAAGTCATTGTTGTCGGCACTGAGATGATCGTCCGGGGCGTGGTCCACATCGATGAGGATGAGGTCCCACGATTCGACGGCAGGCCCTTGCAGCATCGCATATGCGTCGCCCTGTCGCACGCCGAAGCGCGGGTCACCGAGTAGCTCCGAGGCTAGCGGCACCAGGCCTTTGTCGAGGAATCCAACCACCGCCGGGAGGAATTCGATCACCTCAACGCGCTGCACACGCGAGGATTGCAGCGCGGCAGCGGCTGTGTAGCCAAGGCCCAGCCCCGCAACGAGGACAGACAGCGCGGACCCGGACTGACGCTGTAGGGCCTCGTCCGCCAGAGCCCTCTCTGATACGGTGTTGTGACTGCTCATCAGCAGTTGGTGGTCGAGAGTGATCTCGGTGATCACCGTACCCGGACGGGAGAGGAGTTCTCGTCGGCGCAGACACAAGTCACCGAGCGGGGTCGACTCATAGGCCAGGATTTCGAGATTGGATCGACTCACGTGGGTCGAGCCCTCAGCCGACACTCGCGTTGGTTAGAGCGCTTCATCGAACGTGAGGCAGTGTAGTCACCGAAACGGTGGTGGTTGATGGCTCCCAACTAGAGCACCGCAACGGCAATCCAGGCCAGAAAGATCCCGAAGGCGATATTCACGACGCCCAAAATGCGCAGTACGGAGGTGGGAACGCCCGTTAGTAGCGCGCGCGCCAGTCGACATATCGGCTCGGGTCGCGCGATCAACACTGCGCCGACTACCACGACCAGCCACCCAAGGCGTTCAAACCACACGACATCGGGGTGTGCGGGAGGAGTTATCCGGGTCGCGACGATCAGGGGCGCGGCCAGCAAAACGAGCATTGCCACACCAACGAGTCTCAGCCGCATCGCTGTGGAGAAAAACCATCGATTGAAGCGAGCCGCGGTGGCCTCGGGTACGAATGCGAGAGGCCCCCGAACGACGATTACGACCAGCGCCAGGTACATGACGACCACTGCGAGTGGGGACATTCTGACCTCCGGGGGATCGAAGCTACAGATTCACCTACTCTAGCTCCCTCTCGCCCTCGCCGCGCCCTCTGTCGTCTCCCACCCGTTCGTTCACTTCGATCGCCCCAGGCCTGGGCCCTCGATGCACTCGGAGTTCGAACAGGTCGGGACGCGAGTAATGTCCCGCGACATCCAACTGCCAACGTGGCCCGACCAGCTCGTGTGGGTCGACATCGGCATAGAGGATGCCCTCCTCCTCTTCGAGCGGACCCGCGACGATTTTTCCATCTGGGTTCACGATCAGGCTGAGTCCCGGATTGAGCCACCCTTCGACGTCGCCGAGATAGTCGGACTTGAACCCCAAGTCGTCGGGCACATCGTCTATATGGAACGCCTGACAGGCTGAGACCACGAAACAGCGCCCTTCCTTCGCGATGTGTCGCATACTCGAGATCCAAGGCTCGCCGCGGTCCCACGTCGGCGCGACATGGATCTGCGATCCGCCCGCCGTGAGCGAGTACCGAACCAACGGCATGTAGTTCTCCCAACACAGCAGCCCAGTCAGCCGGCCGAAGGGCAACTCGAAGACCTCCAGATCGTTGCTCGGGGCCTGCCCCCACACCAGGCGCTCGGCCGCGGTTGGTATCAGCTTGCGGTGCTTGCCCAGGATCTCACCGTTCGGCCCGAGGTAGACCAGCGTGTTGTAGAGGGTCGAGTCACTGCCCTCGGCGTTCCGCTCGTTCACGCCCATCGTCACCGTCACCCCATGATCCGCCGCTGCCTCGGCTAATCGACTGATCTCCGGGCCGGGGATCGCTACTGAATTGCTATGCAGCGCGTAATACAGCTCCCGCAGAGGATGCGTCTTTCCCGGTGGGATAAACCACGCCCAGAGCGGATAGGCCGGGATGAACGCCTCTGGAAACACAATGAGGCTCGCCCCTTCGCCCGCAGCCTCTTCGATGAGCGCACATGCCTTTGAGACCGTAGCCTCGAGGTCCAAAAACACGGATGCGGCCTGGACTGCCGCGACTTTAAACGGTCCTGACACCGGTTCTCTCACTCATGTTCGGAGGGGGTTGGTCGAACGAAATGCGATTTTGCCGCGCGCCTGCCCTTCGAACAAGAGCAACGAGCCGTGGGCGAGCGGCTCGCTGTATCCAGAGGTGCTTACACGACGGGCGCTATCGACCCCGCCACGCTACCCCTAGCGCATGCGCTCCGTCGGAAATGCCACCAGGCTCTCGTGCCCCTCGGTGCTGACAGCGGCCACGCCATACAGATAGTTGTCGATGACCATGCCTTCGAGCGTGAACTCCGTGACGTCGCCGACGAAACGGCTGTGCTGCCACTGCGGCGCCGTGGTGTCACGCCAGTAGATCTTGTAGCCGGCGAGGTCCGGATGATCCACCGCCTCCCAGCGAAGATTCGTCGACGGACGTACCGCCCCTCCGATTGCGACATTCGCCGGCGTCGGGGGTGCCCAGGCGAGTGAAGCGAGGGTCGCGGCGTTCACCGCGGTGAGGCGCGAAGCGTGATCGAAATCCACCCCTTCGATGACGTCACCATACGCGATGCCATTCTCGACCCGGATATCCTGGTGCTGACGCTCGTACTGCTCGTTCGTCTCCATGATGCGCACGGCGGGGAAGCCGGCGTCATTGAACGGCCGGTGATGTCCGCCACGCCCGAAACGGTCGAGACGGTAAATCATGATGGCCTCGAGATTCGTGAAGTACATGTCGGTGATGCGCTGCACGTAGCGGGCGAGTTGACGGGAGGGGCCGTCGACCTCTCCGCCAAAGGTCCGATACGACCGGATCTCGGCTTCCGTCGCCGTCACGGGAAACGGCTGCGAGAAGACGCGAAATGTGTTGTTCTCGATGACGCCGTTGATGCCCTCGATGTTGCCGATCATGTCGTTGTTCAGCACGCCGACGATGTCCCATCCCTCATCCACTGCCACCTGAGCCATGTGCTGTCCACCCCAAAGGCCCTGCTCTTCACCGGAGAGTCCGGCGAGGATGACGCTGGTTGGGAAGTCGTACTGGGTCAGGATGCGCGCGGCTTCGATCACTCCGGCCATGCCGGACGCGTTGTCGTTGGCACCCGGGGCGTCGGTCTCTCCGTCATTGCCGTTCGAAGCTCGCGAATCGATGTCACCGGTCATAATGACGTAACGGTCCGGATGCACCGTGCCCCGAATCACGCCCACGACGTTCACGACGTTGACGGGGGCCGGCAGACGACTGCTGTCCTCTGGCCCGAAGCGACGCTCCTGGTAGAAGACCTCCATGCACCCGCCACAAGCAGCGGCGATCTGGTCCATCTCGGATTTGATCCACCGACGCGCGGCGCCGATCCCACGGGTAGCGGACAGGGTATCGGACAACGTGTTGCGGGTCCCGAAGCCGACGAGGGTCCGAATGTCTGCCTCGATGCGCTCGGCGGACGACGCCTCGACGATGTCGTAGAGGTCGAGGTCCACCTGGGGCGGCACCGCTTGGGCGACGGCGATTGCCGGTGCGAAGGCGAGAGCCACAGGGGCCAATGTCGTCAGGGCGAGAAGATGCAGGGAGCGAGAGCGCACTTCAGGGACTCCGGTGAAAGCGTGACAGGAAATCAGGATTGAAAAGGCGACCGCATTCCGAACATACAGCAGACCCCCTCAGGGCCGCCCATGTTGGGCCGGCGCGCGCCCAGAAGTCTCATTGCGGCCGTCTGGCGGCTGTCCGCCACCCGCTACCATGTTCCCGTGGACCTGACGCTCTTCGGGAGACGCATGCAAAACCCATTGCCACGGACTAGCGCGGTCCTGGCTGACTCGATCGAGCGGTGGAATCGGCACGACGTGCCGACTCTGAGCGCCGCGATGGCCTTCTATGTGCTCGTTTCGATCGCTCCACTCCTGGCGATCGCGGTCGGGCTGCTAGGGAAGCTTCTGGACGAGGCGAGCGTGCGGTCGCATATGCTCGGTCTCTTCGAAACGGTGCTAGATCCGAGTGCCATGGTCTTGATCACGGAGATTCTGGACACTCCCTGGGTTAGTGCGGGCGACAGCGTCGGCGTCTCGATCGCTGCCGTAACTCTGGTGATCACCTCGACCGCCGGATTCAACCATCTCCGTACCTCCCTGAACCGGATCTTCGAGAGCCCATCGTCCGAACTGGGTACGGTCGCGAGCGTAGTCCGCGGTCGCGTTCTGTCCTTCGTGGTGGTTCTCGGGTTCGGACTCGCGATTCTGGCATCGCTGATCCTCCAGGCGGTGCTCTCCGCCTTTGGCAGACTTCTCGAATCGCACCTTCCGGTCGGCCTGTCCGTCATCCACGGGGGACGGGTGTTCCTCCTCCTCGTGATGCTGATTGCCGTCTTCGCCTTCCTCCTCCGTTTTCTGCCCGACCGGAAGCTGCCCTGGCGTAGTCTGA
>JBDGVS010000159.1:0-6171 GCA_039585535.1 Gemmatimonadota bacterium
GCGCTCCGCGAGCTGTTGTAGCCGAACGCCCGAGACGCGGACGTCCCCGGCCGGCATATCGGCGGGAAGGCCTTCCGGGAGGACTCCGAGTTCGGCGAGGCCTTCAGCACCTGCCGTCCACGTCCGGTCTGAGGGGCCAATGAGTCCGTCCCAGAGGAGCCGTGACGTCCACGCCAGTCCAGCCATGTGACGCGCCGCTGACCCCGGAGGTGGCGGCCCACCGATCGTGAAACGGTCGCCGAGCGGGATGTCGTTCGCCACGTGGCAGTCACCACATGTCTGGGCGATCTTCGCCGCGGCGAGCGCGATTTCGGCCGTAGACTCCGCCTCGGCGCCCTGGCGCGCCTCCCATCGCATGGGTCCGAGCTGAAGGATCAGCTCTGGCGCCAAGTCCTGAGCCGGCTCGAGATCGGCCAACTCCTGCGATGCTTGTCGGAACGCATCGACTTCACCGTTCAGAGCGTGGCCACGGGCCTCGAGGGCCAGGTCGAAGTGAGTGATCATCTGCCCGCGGCTCGGACTTCCCATGTACGGATCTGGGCGGCTTGCGCACGTCCACAGCCCGAATAGTGCCGTGCACGCGATACCGACCTGGAAAAATCGACGGGTCATGGGGGGCTCTCTCCGTTCAATCGGGCACGGGGACTTCATACCTACCATAATTTCTGAAACATCGCGGGCCTCGGCTGTCGGGAGAAGCCGTCGCCAGCTGTCGGAGAAGGCCACCACTTCGTGGCTCCTCAGGACGCAGCGGCTTCGTCGAGTCGAGCCAGGATGCGGTCGACGAAAGCGATCGCCTCGTCATATTCGTCCACGTTGATCCACCCGTAGCGCGTGACCAGGAGCGGCTCGAAAGCGGGGTCGTGAAGGATCCTCGCGTATCCATCGGCCGCGAGATCAGCGGAGGGCAACGGGGCGGGCCAGCGATTCGGGAGGTGGGCGGCCGCGAGATCTTCTCGTGTCGATGCGATCACGAGCGCTCTGGAGCGCGCGAGCGACACCCCGGACTCGGCGAGGTAGGGTGTGATGACCCGAAGGATGAAGTCGCGCATCGCGAGTTCGTTGTCCCGCACCTCACTGACCATGCCAGGCCAGGTGGCAAGCAGCTCTCGCAACTCTGCGTCACGGATGAGTGTGAGGCTCCCACCGTCGGCCGCACGGCTGACCGTCCCTTCCGGCGCGTCGAATGTGGTGGGCGTCATGAAGTGGGAGAGCAGGGTATCCATGACCGCAGGTGCGGGGACGTCCCCCTCGGCTTGATGCACCAGGAGTCGGGCGGTGGCCGTTTGCACAGTCACCCACCGATCACGGTGCCGGGTCAGTTCGGCTCGGTTCGCCTCGAACTCCGTGTACAAGACCCCGAGAAGGTCCTGCGCCTCCCGAGCGGCCTGGCGTTCCTGCCAGGCAGCATCGATTGCGAACGCGAGCAGGATACTGCCGACGATCGATACGACCTCGACCAGACGACGCCTCAGCAGGAGCGGAGCGCGAGAACTCTCGCGGGAAGCCCCGGCCGGTAACGCCGGTTCGTCGGTCATCAACGCCCGCCGGGCTTGTACGTCTCTTCGGCGTGGGCTGCGATGTCTTCCGGGTAGTAGTACACGGGCCGCAGATCACCATCAGCGTACCGTTGAGCCTGGTCATTGAAGTGCGGCGAAGCCGGGTCGCCGCTCTCGCCCCCGGCGGTCACAGCCAGAGCCCGAACCCGGTCACCGAACTCCACGACCGCTACGAAGCTGTTCCCACTCGTCCCGTACCGTCGGACCGTCCCGGGATACCGTCGCGCCCCGAACGAAGCGAGCGAGCCCCAGCGGCCGGAATGGAAGCCCACCGCGATGCTCGGTTCGTCGTCGTTGAAGGGCTGCTGAATATCCCCGTTGAGCCGCTGAAAGCGGTTGATCTCACCCCAGGGGGTGCGCCAGTCGCCGAAGTCCGCTTCCAGCCGGTCGGAAGCAGCCGCCAGAGAGGTGAGGTGATCGTCGGCCGAGGCTTGCGATGCGATGTAGTCGTTCGTCGAGACGCCGGCTGCCCGTGCCGCGGCGGCCATGCGGTCCACCATGTCTTCGGCCCAGTACGTCACGAGTGAGGTCTCGACCGACTCCGCGCTGAACCGATAGTTCCAGCCCCTGAGAAGTTCGGCCTGCTCGCCGAGGCGGGCCTTGAGTGGGTGTGACGCAGGGGCCCGATCGTACGCCTGGAGTAGAGCCGGCAGGATCGGCTCGAAGCCAGGAATCTCGCTGTCGTAGGCGGCTTCGATCAGCGTCTCCAGCGTGAAGTCCGTCTTGCCGTCGAGGACGCGCATCGCGTGGATTCCGCGGGCGTTCTCGCCCCCTCGCTGGAAGTAGACGGCGTAGTCCGACTGCTCCGGACTGTCGGGTCCGGAGGCGCTGAATGGCCAGTTGTTCGTGTTCTGGATCCAGCCCACCGACGGGTTGAAGACGTTGGGCGTCTCGTCGATCGAATGCGGCTCACCCCAGTCGTTTCGGGAGTCACTGCCGTCCACAGGGCGGGTCCAGTCGACGTCTGCTCGACGCCGGGGCACGAAGTTCGAGTGCCAGTAGGCGATGTTGCCCTCGGAGTCTGCGTACACCGTGTTGTTCGACGAGTTGGTGTGCATCTCCATGTTTTCGTAGTAGTCGTCGAGATTCCTCGCCTTCGTACGACCCCACGACTGCATGAGTGCCGACATCGGCTCCTCCATGAGGGCCGTCGCGACCCACTTGTCATCCTGCACCTTCACGATCGGCCCGTGGTGGGAACGGAAGGTGGTGAACTCGCGCTCGGCCATCCCTGTCGGGGTCCGGTACGGCACCGTAATCGTGCGCGTCTCCAAGGGGCGATCCTCGCCGTCCACGACATAGACGAACGCACCGTCACGATCCACGACCGTCTCGAGGTACTCGTCGATGTTGTCCACGCCGCTCGACGTGTGCATCCACCCTGCGTCCTCGTTGAAGCCCTGGTAGATGAAGAACTGACCCCACGTCGACGCGCCATACGCGTTCAGCCCCTCGTCGCTCGACATGTGGAGTTCGGAGCGGAAGAAGAACGATGTGTGCGGGTTGATGAGCAGCAGGGCGTTACCGTTCGCCGTATTCGACGGCGCGATCGCGAAGCCGTTCGAGCCGCGGGGCTCTTCCCAGTCGACGAGCGGCTCGGGGACGTGGAGTTCCGCCATCGCCATGCCGCCGGGACCATCGTCGTAGAACGCCTCGAGCTGCGCGAGATTCACCCGCTCGATGTCACCACCGATCGACCCCTCGCTGAAGGTGAGTGCCATCCAGGGCTCGAAGCGGTCGAGCACCTTCGGCTGTACGTCGGGGTGGGTATGCAGGTAGTAGTTGAGGCCGGCAGCCCACGCGTCCATCAGATCCCGCATGTACTCGGGGCTCTGCGCGTAGAGCGCCTGCATTTCAAGCGGGTCGATGAAGAGCTTCATGCGCAGGTCGACCCAGATGGCGTCTTCGCCCTCGGCTTCGGCAAGGCGACCCTGCGAGAGCAGGAAGTTACGTTCCACGCGATTGAAGTCGTCTTCGGCCTGCGCGTACATGGCGCCGAACACCGCATGTGCGTCGGTCGGGCCATGCACGTGCGCGATGCCCCAGTCGTCACGGGTGATCGTGACTTGGTCAGCTGTCGCCTCCCAGGCGGCAACCTCGGGGTCGCTCGTACCGCAGGCGCCCAGAAGGAGTGCCGAGCCGAGCAGGAGCGCGGGACGGATGTGACGGAGAGCGGCGACAGCGTGCTTCATAATGAGGCTTCGGGCGCAGGTGGTTCGAGGCGGGCTGACCCGCAACACGGATTGGGCCACATTCTATGCCACACGTCGCGCCCGGACCACGGGCGACGCTACCACGAGGAGAGCAGGGCATGCGCGATCTGATCGGCGCCATCGAAGGTGAGTACCGCAGGTATCGTTCGCTGGGCGAAGCCACGATGGAGCAGCTCAATGGAGGACAGATGTGCACCCGCGTCTCCGAGGAGAGTCTCTCGATCGCGACGATCGCCTGGCACATCTCGGGAAACCTCGAATCGCGCTTCACCGACTTTCTCACCACCGACGGGGAGAAGCCGTGGCGGGAACGTGACGATGAGTTCTCCGTTCGGACGGTGACGAAGGAGGAGCTGCGCGCGAAGTGGGATCGTGGCTGGGACGCGCTCATGGCTACCCTCGCGTCACTGACCGACGAGAACCTCGCCGACCGGGTCACCATTCGGGGCGTCGAGCTCACGGTGATCGAGGCGTTAGGGCGTTCGCTTGCTCACACCTCCTATCATGTCGGCCAGATCACCTTCCTCGGCAAGATGCTCGCGGGAGACGGCTGGACGTACCTCAGCATCGAGCCCGGAGGCACGGCGTCGTACAACGCGAATCCCACGCGTGAGAAAGCCTGAGCCATAGGAGGGGCCCTGACCGTGTGAGCCGGGATCAGTCGAGCGCGACGACGCGGTAGACCGAGCCCGCCAGACTGACGACGTAGAGCTCGCCGGAGGCGTCCTCACCGAAGGAGACGACTCCAGCCAGCGTGCCGAAGACCGCGGAGTGATCGACGACATCGGTCACAACGCCCGCCTCGTGTCCGAGCGACCGCACCCAGCCCGCACAGTAGTCAGCGAGGAAGTAGCGTCCGGCGAGCGACGGAATGGCAGTGCCTCGGTACACGTACCCCCCGGTGACCGAGCAGCCCTCACTGTGCGCGTACGCGTAGGCCGGCAGCACGGTGCCGGTCGGGTCACAGGGGTCGCTCGGATAACAGGCAGAGCCCTCGAGTCGGTTCCACCCGTAGTTTTCGCCGCCAGCGCTCGAAGCCGTCTGAAAGGAGATCTCCTCCTGTGCGTTTTGTCCGACATCGCCGATCCAGAGGTCGCCGGTCGTCCGATCGAAGGAGAAGCGCCACGGGTTTCGCAGACCATAGGCCCACGTCTCCGGGGCGAAGCCCGGGGTACCTGCGAACGGGTTGGTGGATGGGACCGAGTAGGGCAGAGCATCCACGGAGATACGGAGCATCGAGCCGAGGAACGTGGACGGATCCTGGCCGTTGCCCTCCGGGTCACCACCGCTTCCCCCATCACCCAGCCCGATGTAGAGCAGGCCGTCCGGCCCGAACGCCAGGTGCCCACCGTTGTGGTTGGTGAACGGTTGGGCCACCTCGAGCACGACCTCGAGCGAACCGGGGTCAGCCATGTCTGCCGACGCGCCGCGCGAAAAACGTAGAATCCGCGTATCACCGTTTATATCGGTGTGGTTCACGAAGAACCGACCGTTCGTTTCGTACTCTGGGTGGAAGGCCAATCCGAGCAGGCCCCGCTCACCGCCTTCGCTGGTGATCGCCGTGATGTCGAGGTAGGCGGTCGGCTGCAGGGTGCCGTCCCGCACCACGCGAATGCGTCCGGACTGCTCTACGACGAAGATCCGCGAATCGTCTCCGGGCGCGTGCGTGACGAGAACCGGCGACTGCAGTCCTTCGACCACCAACTCGAGCGTCGCCTCGGCGGGATTCCCGGGCGTGGGGTTCGGGTCCGGGGCGGCGGGGTCGTTGTCCGTACAGCCCAGGGACCCGAGCAGCAAGGCGCTGGCCGTGAGGTTGAAGAGTGTCATGGCACTGCGCAGCGCACGGGTCACGTATCGTCCCGGAACCCCGCCTCGATGTGGCTGTTGTCGCAGAACGGCTTGTTTCTGGAGGCTCCGCACCGGCAGAGCGCGGCGCGTGGCCCGATTTGCAGCAGGGTACCTTCGTGGTCCGTGACGGTGCAGCTCCCCTGCACGTGCAGGGGCCCGTTCGGACTCGTAGCGATCCGGGCCTCCGCCGGGACGGGTTCGTCTCGGCCGCCGTCGCGGCGCTCGTAGGTGAGTGCTCCCGAAGGGCATTTGTGAACGACATCGACGATCTCGCTCGCAGTCGCGCCGTCCGGCACGATCCAGGGCCGCCGGTCCGCATCGAATACCGCGGGCAGACCTTGGACGCACTCAGCGGCATGGATGCAGCGCTTCGTGTCGAATCGAATGACGATTTCGTCTGTTTCGTACGTCTTTTGAGCCATCCTGAGCCCCCGCGTTCGAGTCGCCGAAAGAATAGACGATGCGTCAACCTCGCCACTTCTCCTGGTCGATCGGAGAACCGATCATGGCGGAAAGCACGACTCAGTAAGCGCACGTCGGACGACGGGATG
>JBDGVS010000160.1:0-6131 GCA_039585535.1 Gemmatimonadota bacterium
ATTCCGGAACGACACGGTACCGAGCCGTCGGTCCTGGGCAGGCAACTCATCGACGGGGATGAGTGCCGCGGCAATGATGCCTCCAACGGTGAGGACGGCGACAGCGATCAGCTTGCGATTCATGGCGGACTCCGGCGGCGGGCGTCCGGAAGGGGTACGAAGCCCAAACGCCACGGGCAAGAGTTGTCCGGGGTGCGGGTGGGCTGCAGGTCGCCAAACGTCTGTCCGATCCGAGGAGAACCCGCATGTGGATCCACGGGGGTACGAGCGGCTACAGAGCCACGGCTGCCTGAGGCCGTAGAGCGCTACTCTGTCCTTTCCTGCCCGCACCGGCGAGAGTTCGCAGAGTGGGCAGCGCAGGCGAAGCATCAGGAGACACGTGACCGACGTGCGACGAAGGCGGTCTCGATGCTCCTGGAAGGAAGGACGCGGTGGGCAACCGGAGCGCTCTTCCGAGCGTCCCAAGCCAGGTGGACACGACGTCCGACGTCTTTTAGAATCGGGCCGAAAATTCCGGACTACCCTCGCTCGACCGGTCTTCCGAGACGCTCTCTCGCCAGCGCCACGTCGAGCCAGCGGCCCCACGTGACTTCTTCGTTTATCGGAGTACGATGATCACGGTCGAAGGTGTAACGAAGCGCTACGGCGAGGTGCTCGCCGTGGACGACCTCAGCTTCGAGGTCGAGCGCGGTGAGGTAGTGGGTTTCCTCGGTCCGAACGGGGCGGGGAAGTCGACGACCATGAAGATGATCACGGGGACGCTCCAGCCCGATGATGGGGTGGTGAGGTTCGACGGAGCCTCGATTCTGGACGATCTGACGGCTGCCAAGCGCCGGGTCGGGTATCTACCTGAATCGAATCCGCTCTACGACGAACTGCTCGTGGCCGAATACCTCGAGTACGTGGCCGAGCTAAGGGGCCTGTCGGCCGAGCAGACGCGTTCGGGGGTTTCGGATGCCGTCGACGAGACGGATATCGGGGATGTGTTCTATCGACCGATCGGGGAATGCTCGAAGGGATACCGTCAGCGGATCGGACTCGCGGGAGCCATCCTGCACAAGCCCGAGCTTCTGGTACTGGATGAGCCTACGGAAGGGCTCGACCCGAACCAGCGTGTCGAGATCCGGAAGCTCGTGGGGTCTCTCGGTCGAGAGCGCACGGTCCTCCTCAGTACGCACGTCATGCAGGAGGTTGAAGCGACGTGTTCCCGACTCGTGATCTTGAGCCGTGGACGTCTCGCCGCAGAAGGTGCCGTTCAGGAGCTCATCGCCGACCGCTCAGGCGGGGTGCGTTATGTCGTCGAGGCTGTGGGCGAAGGCGTCGTGGAGGGACTGGCCGGGCTTACCGGAGTCTCCGGCCACACGAGCGAAGAGCGAGAGGGACGGGTGCACGTTCAGCTCCAGGTTACGGATGGAACCGAACTCCGCCCCGAGATCTTTGCTCTGGCCCGTGATCGAGGCTGGACGTTGTGGGAACTCCACCGGGAGAAGGCCAGCCTGGAGCAGCTCTTCCGCAACCTCACGGTGGAGGAGGATCGATGAGCCGGATTCTCACGATCGCTCGCAGGGAGCTGCGAGGATATTTCGATCAGCCGACGGCGTACGTTCTGATCGTCGCCTTCCTGGGAATCACGCTGTTTCTTGCGTACCGGACGATCTACGCGACGGGTATCGCGTCTCTGCGCCCGATCTTCGATCTGCTCCCTGTGCTCTTCGCCGTCTTCGTGCCGGCGGCCACGATGCGGAGTCTGGCGGAGGAACGCCGGGGCAAGACACTCGACTGGTTGATGGCGCAGCCGATCAACGAGGGCGAGCTGGTCGTGGGGAAGTTCATCGGCAACTGGAGCTTCGTCCTGCTCGCGCTGGCCGGCACGGCTCCGACTGCCGTCGGTGTCGTCTTTCTCTCGGCTGCAGACCCTGGAATTGCACTTGCCCAGTACATCGGTGCGACCCTCCTCGCAGCGCAGCTCACGGGGATCGGGATATGGGCGTCTGCGATCACCCGGAATCAGATCACGGCGTTCATCGTGGCGTCGGCCGTCAGCTTCACCCTCTTTCTGATCGGCTTGCCGATCGTGCAGATCGGACTCCCGCCGAGTGCCGCCGGTGTGATCGCGCACTTCTCGGTCGTGAGCCATTTCGAGAACGTAGCGAGAGGGGTGGTCGACTTCAGAGACGTACTCTACTTCGCGTCGACCACGGCCCTCTTCCTGGTTCTCGCCTGGGGCGCGGTATCGGCTGAGCGGCTGAGTCCGTCACGACCCGAGTACGGGCGGCTTCGCTACGGGGCGATGGCGATGCTCGCTCTGGTCCTTGTCCTCAACCTCGTTGGGAGTGGGATCCGCGGTCGGTTGGATCTGACGCGGGACAATCTGTACACGCTGTCGTCGGGGACCCGGACACTCCTTCAGAATCTGGATGACATCGTCCAGGTGAGGCTGTACTCGTCGGTGGAACTCCCGCCGGAGATCCAGCTCCAGCTCCGGGATGTCCGGGATCTGCTCGCGGACATGCGTCGGGCGTCGAACGGGAATCTCCTCGTGAGCGAGATCGATCCGAGCGAAGACGAGGAGTTGATGGGGTCCGCCGCGGAGATCGGGATCTACCCGGTCGAGTTCAACGTGCTGCGAGACGACAACTTCGAGGTACGCCAGGGCTACTATGGTCTGGCCGTGGTCTACGCCGAGCAGACCGAGGTGACGCCCCTCATTCAGCGCACCGATGATCTCGAGTTCCAGCTGGCCTCTCAGATCTATTCGATGACGAATACCGAGCGGCCGAATGTGGCCTTCGTGAGTGGCTTCGGAGCGAAGACCGCCGACCAGGTGCCGGGGCTGAACCAGAGTCTCGGCGAGCGGTACCGCGTCCGCTCGATGGATATCACGGGCGATGCCGGTCCGATCGATCGTGATTCCACCGAGGTGCTCGTGATCGCGGGGGCTACCCAGCCCCTGGACTCACTCTCGCTCGGGCGGGTCGAGGCGTTCGTCGATGGCGGAGGGTCAGCGCTCATCCTCGTCGAGCCCATCGTTTTGAATCCGCAATCTCCGTTTCCGATCCCGGCTTCGGGCGGTCTCGAGGGCTTCCTGGCCCGGCGTGGCGTGTCGCTCGTGGACGGGCTCGTGATCGATCTGGCTTCGAGCGAGCGGGTCTCACTGGGCCAGCAGGGCTCCTTCAGCGTGATCTCACCATATCCACTTTGGCCGATCGTTCAGCCGGCCGGAGATCATGCGATCACGAATGGGCTGAATTCCCTGACCTTCGGTTGGGGGGCGGCACTCGATATCGACCCGTCGGCGAGCGGAGTGTCACCGCTCTGGCAGACGAGTGACAACGGTGCGATCCATCCGATCACGGGGTCGATCGTGCCGGATCAGGACTGGATCTTCGAAGAGGAGGATCTGAGCACGCGTGTGGTCGCCGCGGCCCTGCTGCCTGAGGAAGGCGACGCACGGGGTCGGATGATTGTGGTGGGCGACGCGTCGTTCGCCGAGGCGAACTACATGCAGTCGAATCCCGGAAACCTTCTCTTTCTCGCGAATGCGATCGACTGGTTGGCCCGCGACGAGGCGCTCATCACGATTCGGTCGAAGAACCGGACGCCGCCCGGCCTCGTATTCGAGTCGGATGGGCTCAAGAATGCTCTCAAGTGGGGGAACCTCGTCGGGGTGCCGTTGCTCTTCGTCCTGTTCGGCTTCCTCCGGGTGACGGGTCGACGACGACGGGCTGAGCGTCGCTGGTCGGAGGTGGTGTCGTGAGTGAGCGCACGCTCAAACAGCTGGTCGGCGCGTTGGCCGTTGCCGTCGCGGTCTGGTTCGTGATGGCGCTCCTGCGTGGCGGATCGGGGTCGGTCGGCGCGTCGGGAGAACTCGCGACGTTCTTCGATGGCGTCGACCGTACATCGGTCGAGTCGGTCGGCCTGACACGTGGCGAAGACGCGGTCACTCTCGAGCGGTCCGGTACCTCATGGAGCGCGAATGGCTTCCCTGCGGATCTGGGTGCCGTGTCGCGGTTGCTGGACGCGCTCGAAGATGCCGAGGTGGGCGAGCTGATCGCCACCAACCCGAGCAATCATGAGCGGATGGGCGTGTCTCAGGACAGCGCGATCTCCGCGACGTTCGGAACCGCAGATGGTACGCGGACGCTACTGGTCGGTAAGAATGCCGCGCAGTTCGGGACCGCGTATGTGCGGCTCCCCGACGCAAACGAGGTTTATCTGCTCGATGGGGATCTCAAGCCGCAGCTGACGCTGTCACTCGATCAGTGGCGGGATCGCACCATGGTGGCGATCGACACTGCGGCGGTCGTGCGGATTGTGGTGGAGCGAACAGGCGATGCGTTTGCGCTCGTTCGTGGAGACAGCGCCTGGACGTTTGATGGCGGCGCAGAGGTGATCCCGAGCACGGTCGGCGGCGTTCTCGCCGAGCTCGCGAACATGATGGCGACCGGATTTCTGGAGGAGACCGACTCGCTGACCGGCTACCCGCTGGCCACGACGACCTCGGCGCTCTCGGCCTCGGGGGAAGTGCTGGCCGAGATCACCTTCGGAGTGGGGGAGGGAGACCGGTGGGCACGGACGTCGCTGGCGCCGTATGTGTACCGCGTCTCGTCGTTCCGGGCCCAACGAGTGGCACCGGCACGCGAAGCCGTGACGCCCGGCTCGTAGTTCGTCGATCTACCCCGTGAGCCGGCCCCAGCCTCGGGCGTATATGTCCGGGAAACGCTCGAGGTAGCCAGGGTACACGGCTGCCGCGCCTTCCACGTCGGAGCGCGTTAGCTCGACAACGGTCACCGGCTCCTCGGTTTCGGCCAGGACCACGCCGGAAGGCGCGATCGCCACCGAAGGCCCTCCGATGGGGGCGCCGTGCTCTGGTCGCGGCCGATTGACCGAGATCAGGTAGGTGCCGCTCATCACTGCGTTTGCACGCAGGACCACACGCCAGCGCTCCCAGCTTCCGGGCGGTGTGGCCCTCGGGGCGAGCACCACCTCCGCACCCTGTGCGGCGAGCAGTTGAAAGCCCTGGGGTCGATTCACGTCGGAGCAGATTTGCAGGCCGGTCCGAAGCGGGAGTCCCGCGAAGGCTTCCGGGGCGTCCTGCCCAGGCTCGTAGTGGCTCGTCTCCCAGTAGCCGTCTTCTTCGGGCAGATGGATTTTGCGGTAACGGGCGAGCAGGCCACCGTCGGGCCCGTAGACCAAGGCCGTGTTGTGTCGAGCCCCCGTGTCCTTGTCCCGAAGGATTACCCCGCCTACCAGCCCGATGCCGAGATCGCAGGCCGCCGCGGCCATGATCTGCTGCCGCGGGCCGTTCAGTGCCTCGGCGTCCTCGTCACGTGAGGCTTTCGAATGGGGCGCCCACGAGTTCAGAGGCAGCTCGGGGAGAACCGCCAGGTCGGCACCGTCGGCGCGTGCTCGCTCGAGGTGGGCCCGCAGCGACTCACCGCCAGGGTCGTCATGAAAGACCTCGTGGATCATCGCGACGCGCATCGTCGCGGCCGCAGAGATCATCAGCCGAAGGAGATTCCCTGAGCGAGCGGTAGCTCCGTGCTCCAGTTCACCGTGTTCGTCTGGCGACGCATGTACGCCTTCCAGGCATCGGAGCCAGACTCACGCCCGCCACCGGTCTCTTTTTCCCCACCGAACGCGCCCCCGATCTCCGCGCCCGAGGTGCCGATATTCACGTTCGCGATTCCGCAGTCGCTTCCGCGGTGAGAGAGGAAGTACTCGGCTTCACGGAAGTTGTCGGTGAAGATCGATGACGAGAGCCCCTGCGGCACGGCGTTGTGGATGGCGAGCGCTTCGTCCATCTCCGCGACCGCCTCGGCGGGCGATGCGTCTGCACTTCCGTACTCGATGATGTAGAGGATCGGAGCGAAGGTCTCGTCCTGCACGATTTCGAAGCCGTTCTCCGCCCTCGCGATGCATGGCCGGACGTACAATCCGCCGGGATAGGCATCACCCTCGAGGCGCTCACCGCCATAGAGAACCTCACCACCCTCTGCGACGACCTTCTCTTTCGCGGCCATCATCGCGTCGACCGAAGCCTGGTTGAGCAGTGGGCCCATGAGCGTATCGTCGTCCAGTGGGTTTCCGATCCGCACACCCTCGTACGCCTTCACCAGCCGTGAAACGAG
>JBDGVS010000161.1:0-11571 GCA_039585535.1 Gemmatimonadota bacterium
GCCCTGCTTCACGACGTCGGCAAGGTGGACATCCCACCGGAGATCCTGAACAAGCCGGGGGCGCTGAGTGCGGACGAATGGGACATAATGCGAGGCCACCCGGAGCGAGGCGTCGAGCTTCTGACGGATGTCGACTTTCCATGGGACATCCGACCCATGGTACTCCACCATCACGAGCATTGGGACGGAAGTGGTTATCCACACGGGCTTTCGGGCGAAGACATCCCGGTTGCTGCCCGAGTGCTGTGCGTCGCCGACGTTTTCGACGCCCTGACGACAACTCGCAGCTACCGGTCCGCGTTCACGGCGGAAGCCGCCCTCGAGATCATGCACGGAGACACCGGGCACATCTTCGATCCGCAGCTCTTCGAAATCTTCGCGCGTCTCGTTCGTCAGGCCAGAGCGGCTGCACCGGTATACCAGCCGATCTTTCGCGACCGCGTGCTGATGCCGACCCGCCACACCCCGGTCCCGCGCCAGCCGCCGCACCTGGTCTCCTAGCGCCCGGGCCCGCCCGTCCACCTTCGAGATCGTTGCGAGGCCCGCGCCTTCGGTCTATGTTCGGTTTCCGCGTTCATGTAGAGCGAGGGACCCGAAAGCGGAGGCCTTGAGCGTTGTCGATCCCCTACGTCGAGCTTCATTGCCATTCGGGATTCTCCTTCCTGGATGGGGCGTCCCATCCGGAGGAGCTCGTCCTGCGGGCAGCCGAACTCGGCTACCCCGCCCTCGCGCTGACCGACCACAACGGTCTGTACGGATCGATGGAGTTCGCTCAGGCGGCGCACCGGGTGAATCTGCAGCCCATCACCGGAGCCGAGGTAACGCTGCGGGACTGTTTCGCGGGTGTCGACGAGCCGGAGGCGGGCCACCATGTCACGCTTCTCGCCGAGACGCCTCAGGGGTACGCCAACCTCTCGCGCCTCCTCACCGAGGCCCATATGGGCTCCGAACGCGGCGACCCACGGCTTCCGCTCGATGCGCTGCTGACGCGCTCGGAGGGCCTTATTCTCCTCACCGGGTGCGCGAAGAGTCCCGTGAGCGCTGCACTCGATTCTTCGGTCGTAGACGCGGAAGCGTTGATGGGGCGCTTCGTATCGGCCTTCGGACCCGGTGGTGTCTTCGTCGAACTCCAGGACAACGCCGTAAAGGGAGATCGAGCGCGGAACAAAGGGCTCGGCCGACTGGCGGGCCGAATGGGACTTGGCGTCGTCGCAACGGGAAAAGTGCACTACCACCGCCCGGAACGACATCGTCTTCAGGACGTTCTGGTCTCGATCCGGACCCGGGCGACGCTCGACGGCGCTCACCGCGCCCGAAGGGCGAACCGCCTCTTCCATCTCCCGGAGCCGTGGGAGATGAATCATCGCTTCGAGAGCCGCCCCGAAGCCCTCACGAACACCCTGCTGATCGCAGAGCGGTGCGCGCATTTCGATCTCACCGAAGATCTCGGGTACGAGTTTCCCGACTTTGAAGGATCTGAGCTCGGCGCGGGGATCGAATCACTCGCGGCGATGTGTCTGGCTCGGATCGGCGAACTGTACGAACCGGGCAGCGACCAGCAACGCGACGCCGAAGAACGGCTACACACGGAGTTGTGCCTCGTCGACCTCCACGGGCTCGCTGGCTTCTTCCTCGTCTATCGAGACATCATGGATCTCGCCGGGCAGGTCGCCCGCGAAGTCCGTGGACAGGCGCCCCGTGCCGATTCGGGGCTTCCTGCCGGGCGCGGCCGAGGCTCGTCGGTATCCTCCATAATCTGCTACCTGATCGGGCTCTCCCACATCGATCCGGTCAAGAACAATCTCTTCCTCGGACGCTTCCTCAACGAAGCGCTGCATAGCGTCCCGGACATCGACCTGGACTTCCCACGCGACATAAGAGAGCAGTTGATCTTACGCGTGTATGCCAAGTACGGACAAGAACATACGGCACTCGTGTGCACCTTCCCGACGTACCGCCTGAAGTCGGCAGTCCGGGAAATCGGCAAAGCGCTCGACCTGCCGTTGGGCGAGTTGGAGAAGCTCTCCAAACTTGCCGAACGCCGCTCCGCAGCCGGACTCGCCGACGAAATCGCGTCGCTTCCAGACTTCAAGGACCGTGCAGACGGACACCTCTGGAAGCTGCTCGGCGAACTCGCTGAAGACGTCTCGGGTCTGCCTCGCCACATCTCACAGCATGTAGGCGGTATGATCATCTCGAGTCGGCCACTCGTGGAGATCGTCCCCCTGGAACCGGCTGCCTGGGACGGGCGGGTCCTATGCCAGTGGGACAAGGATTCGTGTGAGGACGCCGGCTTCATCAAGATCGACTTCCTCGCGCTCGGGATGCTCTCTCTGGTCGAGGAAAGCATCGACCTGATCTCGGAGCGACACGGTGAAGCTCCAGATCTCTCCCGAATCGACTTCGACGATCCCGTCATCTACGACCGGATCTGTGCGGGCGACACCGTGGGGCTCTTCCAGGTGGAGAGTCGGGCTCAAATCCAGATGTTGCGTCGTACAAAGCCGCGGAATCTGGAAGATCTCGCGGTCCAGGTCGCCATCGTACGGCCCGGACCGATCGTCGGTGGCGCCGTGAATCCGTATGTGCGTCGCAGAGAAATGCTCCGCGACGTCCCGGACTACGAAGTCCCGTACCCGCACCCGCTCCTCGAGGAGGCTCTGGGGGAGACTCTGGGGGTGATCATCTACCAGGATCAGGTCCTCAAAGTCTGTCAGGCGCTTGCAGGCTTCACAGATGGCCAGGCCGAGTCCCTGAGGCGGGCGATGAGTCGTAAACGCTCGAGAGAGGCACTCACGGCCCACTGGGAGGAGTTCCGAGACGGGTCGGCGGCCAACGGGGTCGATGAAACCACCGCTCGCGAGATCTTCGCCCAGGTCACGGCCTTTTCGGAGTTCGGCTTCCCGAAGTCCCACGCCGCAGCCTTCGGCCTCCTGGCGTATCAGTCGGCCTGGATGCGGCACTATTACCCGATCGAGTTCTACGTGGGGCTGTTCAACAACCAGCCGATGGGCTTCTACTCCCTCGATGCTCTCGGCCGTGACGCGCGCCGGAACGGGATCCGGACCCTCCTTCCCGACATGAACCGGAGCCAGGTGAAGTGCACCGCCGAAGGGGACGATCTACGGGTCGGCCTCGGCTTCGTGCGCGGCTGGGGAGTCGAAATCGCTCAGCGAGTCGTGGATGAGCGAGAGCGTGGCGGACCGTACCGTTCGCTGAGTGACTTCCTACGACGCACTCCGGCCGCCCTCAAGCGCCCGGCCATCGAGAACCTGATCTGGGTAGGTGGCTTCGGGGACTTCGGCCTCACGCGACGCGAGCTGCTCTGGGAGGCGGGTCTCTGGCTCGGCCCCGAGACAGATGCGGACAGAACCGGGGGGCGTGAAGATCACGCCGTATGCCGGACTCTCCTTCCCGGACCTCGAAGCTCACGATCAGATGATCGCCGAATACCGCATGCTGCGCTTCTCGGCCGAGCTGCATCCACTGTCGCTTCTCGGCGATGCACTACCGGACGGAACCGTCGGGTCGGACCGCCTGCCCGACCTCCAGCAGGGCAGCACTGTACGTGTCGCAGGGCTCGTCACGACACGCCAGCGGCCCGGCACAGCGAAAGGCTATGTCTTTGTCTTAATGGAAGATGAGCACGGACAGATAAACGTCATTGTCAAGCCAGACATTTATGAGCGTGACCGCACAGCCGTGCGCATGGAACCCTTCCTCGCGGTCACCGGCAAGCTTCAGAAGGACGGCGGAACCATCAACGTCATCGCCCATGAGGTGCAGGCGATCCGTGTACCTGGGACGCCGATTCGGCGACGGGGCCTGTCCGGGTCGTACGCAACTGCGGATGCGCCGACCGACGAGCAAGTCGACGAGCCCGTCGCGGATCCGTACCGCTACCTGACCGAACTCCGACAGAACGCGCCGGGTGCGAAGAGTTTCGGATGACGACCACGCCTCGCACCTTCTTCGAATCGCCTATTCCACGGGACTCACCATGAAACGAGCCACGCCTCTCATCACCGTCGATGACGTCGAATCTTGCCTTCCCTTCTGGACCCGCCTGGGCTTCGAGATCGTAGCGACGGTTCCTCACGAAGACACGATGGGGTTCGCCATGCTTCACGCGGGTGACGTCGAGCTGATGTATCAATCTCGAGCCAGCGTGAGCGCCGACCTCGGCACGTCCGGGGCGCCCAGCGGGCTCGCCGAAGAAATGGCGTCGTCGACCGCCAGCCTCTTCATGGAAGTCGACGACCTCGACGCCGTACTCGCGGGGCTGGGAGATGCAGAGATCGTCGTCCCCCGCCGCCAGACGTTCTACGGCATGGACGAGATCTTCGTCCGCGCGCCGTGCGGAACCGTAATCGGCTTCGCCATGAAGGTCGCGGAAGAGAGCTGACGCGCCGGCGCGCCGTTCCTGCTAGCGGCCGCGCGGCCAGAAGTTGTTGGTCCGGTCGATGTCCGGCGCATACCCGCCGGGATCGATCTCCACCCGCGTCACCGCGCCCGCCGCAGGGGCGACGTCGAGTTCGTACTCGTCGTTGCCCTGCAGCCAGTACTCCACGTCGATCTCGTGGACGAAGTCCATTCCGTTCGCCGTCCGCACGCGCACGGACGTCGGAAAGATGGCTCGTCCTCGATCCACGATGCGGATCACCGCTCCACCGGCAGGCTTGGGCGTAACCGACAGGACTTCCTGATCGAGCGTCCATGTCTCGTAGTAGTACGACGTCCAGAACCAGTCGAGATCCTCTTCGGCGAAACGCTCGAAGGTGTTGAAGAAGTCCCACGGCGTGGGATGCTTGTACGCCCACTCGAGAATGAACGTCCGATACGCCTCCTCCCAGGTGTCCTCACCCATGAGGTGACTGAGCGCGACCATCATCGCGGCCGGCTTGGGATAGGAAGCGATTCCGTAACCGGGCCCCGGCTCGTAGTAGTCCCCGTGACGCATCATGCTCGCTTCGAGCCGCGCCTCTGCGACCTGCAGGTAGCTTCGCGCCCCCACGCGATGGTGATCGACACCTGGCCAGAGATCCATCTTGCTGGCGTCCTCCAGGTAGGTGGTCGAACCCTCGTCCATCCAGGCGAATCGCTTCTCGTCGGTGCCCACAATCATCGGGATCCACATGTGGCCGATTTCGTGGGACGTCACATTGAAGACATCGGTCTTCTCCTGGTCCACCATCGGCCCGATGATGGTCATCATCGGCGCCTCCATACCTCCCGTGATGATGTCCGTGCCTTCAACGGACGTCATGTGGGGCCACGGGTACGGGAAGCCGGTATGCTCGGAGTGGTGCTCGATCGACTGCTTTGCATAGAGCCACTGGTCGGCCCACAGGGGGGCTCTGTCTTCCCGCCAGAACGAGTGGATCTGGACGCGCCGGTCCTCACCAGGCTCTTCAACCGCGGTGGTGTCACCGCCTCGCTCGATGAAGTCCTCCCGGGCCTGCTCCCAGGCATCCCAACAATCGTCGTCGTCTTCCTCGCACGGCTCTTCCTCGAGCTGAACGATCGGGCCCACGAGCGCGGACGTCGCGTCCCACCGCTGAACGTTCGAAGTCGTCCAGACGAAGTCACGGACGTTGCTGGCGGTGAATCGGTACGTCAGCAGTCCATCGACGCCCTCGCTGGTCACCGTCCCCGCGTCGCGAGAGGCCTGGTCGGCAATCACCACGCGTTCGTCGGACTCTGACGCCTCCGCAAGACGCTCCTGGGTGATCGGGGAGAATACCTCCGACGGGTTCTCGAGCTCACCGGTCGCCATCACCGTCCAGCCGGCAGGCACGGTGATCTCAGCGGTGTAGTCCCCGAACTCGTCGTAGAATTCCGCGTTGCCCAGATACGGCTGGGACGCCCATCCGAGCATGTTGTCGAAGACGGCCACCTTCGGGAACCAGTACGCCACGTAGTACATCTCGCGGTCCGAGTGCCCCATCCGGCCTGCACCGTTCTGTGGGATCGTCAGCTCCCACTCGATGTCGAGCTGTACCGTGTCCCCCGGTTCGATCCGGATCGACGGTCGAACCTGCATGACCGTCCCATCGATCTCCCACCCCGGACCTGCGGCCGTCGGGCCCTCGGACAGTTCCTCACCATCGGCGAGAAGACTGTTGATCGTCACCCCACCGGTGATCTCCTGCGACGTGTACCTCGGCGAACCTTCTTTGTGAAGATTCTGGTGCAGGTGGAGGAAGATGGTACCCAGATTCGCGGGCGCCTGGTGCGCGTAGAGGATCTGCACGCTCCCCTCCAGCTTCCCGGTCTCCGGATCCAGCGACGCCTTGATGTCGTATCCGGCCCAGTTCTGCCAGTAATTCCGCCCGGGACCGCCGTCCTCGGCACGCCAGCCGCGCTCGACCGCGAGGTCGTACGATGCCGGGGGGACGACTTCGGATGGGAGCGCCCGAAGGGGCATCTCCTGCGCGCGGCTCCCGGTCGGCGCAGCCAGGGCGATGGCGAGCAATCCGATCGCGAGTGCACCACGAGGCGCTCTGAAAGCGCGAACTCCGGCCACATATCCAGTCTCTTCGAACACGTCTATCACCCCGGTCATTTCTCGATCACGGATTCCGTTTCACGTAGAAGGCCACCCCTGCCCAGTCCGTCGCGGCCGGGAACATGTCGAAGTACCGGTTGACCCGATCCTCCCCCATGAAGGGCGCCAGCTCCTCTCTCACTTCCTGCTCGAATCGCGCAGAGTCGGCTTCCTCTTCGTCGATCCCCATCGCCACTGCGGCTCGAACACGGCTCTCGAGCGCGTCGAGTCGTTCCTGCAACTGAAGTCGCCGACTCTCCACATCCTCGTGGATGCCGAAATGCGTAGCACCAAAACGCTCCGGAGCGATCTGTCCGATCTCTTCCAGCGTACGTCGCCAGTCGGGCAGGTTTACCGCCGGCGGTGGTGTCGGCGGGTGCTGAGGGCCTCCCGCGAGGGCGATCCCCATCGAATCCCCGGAGAACAGCGTGCCATCTCGCTCATCCAGATAGGCCAGATGATGCGAGATGTGCCCCGGCGTGGAGATCGGACGGAGACCGGACCACGGGCCTGCTCCACCCGGACGCCAGGCATCGATACGATCAGCGGCCACCGGTTTCACCTCACCCCACAGTCTGTCGTGTAACTCCCCGAAGGTCCGCCGGGTGCTCGACACCAGGCGTTCGGGATCTACCATATGAGACGCGCCATCTTCATGGACGTGCACACGCGCGTTCGGGAAGAGCTCGAGCAGGTGGCCCGTGCCACCCGCGTGGTCGAGGTGGATATGCGTCAGAAGCACGTGGCGAAGGTCCTTCGACCCGATCCCCAGGGCCTCCACTTCGGTCAGGAGACCGTCCAACGTCGTCGCAGGCCCCGGATCAATGATCGTGGGCTCGTCAGCGTCGACGACGTAGCAGGCGATTGCCCCTTCCAGGTCGAGGTGCTTCAGATCGATGCAAACCGGATCACTCATGGGGATCTCCTTGATACGGCAAAGGGGCGCCCGTACTCGGACGCCCCTTCCCGTGGCTTTGTAGTGGCTCGGGCGAGCCCACCAAGAGGGTCGTTCAGCTGCGGTCGCCGATCGAAACGAAGTCTCGCGGCTCGGAACCGACGAAGACCTGGCGCGGTCGCGCGATCTTCTGCTCCGGATCGTTGAGCATCTCTTCCCACTGAGCGAGCCATCCCACGGTCCGTGGAATCGCGAACAACACCGGGAACATCTCGACCGGGAAGCCCATCGCCTGATAGATGAGGCCCGAGTAGAAATCGACGTTCGGATAGAGGTTCCGCTCGACGAAGAAGTCCTCGTTCAGCGCGATCTTCTCCAGCTCGAGGGCGATGTCGAGCAGCGGGTTCCGGCCCGTGACCTCGAAGACCTCGTCGGCGGTCCGCTTGATGATGCTCGCACGCGGGTCGTACGCCTTGTAGACGCGGTGCCCGAAGCCCATCAGGCGCTCCTCACGCTTCTTTACGCCCTCCATGAACGCCGGAATGTTGTCGACGCTGCCGATGCGAGTGAGCATCCGCAGAACCGCCTCGTTGGCGCCGCCGTGCAGCGGACCGTACAACGCACCCATCGAACCCGCGATCGCCGAGTACGGATCCGCGTCGGCCGAGCCGATAACGCGCATCGTCGTGGCCGAGCAGTTCTGCTCGTGGTCGGCGTGGAGAATGAAGAGCACGTCGAGGGCACGCTCGAGCACCGGGTTCGGCTGGTACGTCCGCGTCCCGATCCGGAAGAGCATGTTCAGGAAGTTCGCCGAATACCCGAGCTCGTTCTCCGGGTAGTTGTACGGCAGGCCACGATGGTGGCGATACGCATAGGCGGCGAGCGTCGGCATCTTCGCGATGAGTCGGACGAGCTGCTGCTCGCGCGACTCCGCGTTGTGTACGTCCTTCGCTTCCGGGTAGAACGTGGACAGAGCGGCGACTCCGCTGATGACCATCCCCATGGCGTGGGCGTCGTAGCGGAAGCCTTCGAAGAGCTCCGTGATGTTCTCGTGCACGTAGGTGTGGAAGGTCACCTCGTGAATGAAGTCATCAAGCTGAGACTGCGTCGGCAATTCACCCTTCAGAAGGAGGTACGCCACCTCCAGGTGAGTGCTGCGCTCCGCAAGCTGCTCGATCGGGTAGCCACGGTAGCGGAGAATCCCCTTCCCACCGTCGATGTACGTGACCGTGCTGCGGGTCGAAGCCGTGTTCGTGAAGGCCGGGTCGTACGACATCATGCCGAAGTCGCTGTCGTTGACCTTGATCTGGCGCAGGTCCATCGCGCGGATCACGTCGCCTTCGTGGATGTCGACCTCGTACTGCTTACCCGTGCGATTGTCGCGGATAGAAAGGGTGTTTGGCCCTTCGCTTCCGTTTTCTGCCATGGTGTCTCCGTTTGATCCGACCGTTGCGCGGGCGGTCAGCATACAATTCCAATACAGCCTGTAATTATAGGTACGCCGGGCGTTGCTCCCAAGTCGTGGACCCGGGGTTACCCCCGCTCATCCAGAGGGTGCCGCGCGGCTGTCTTGCGCGCTGGCCCAAAGTCGAAGTCGATCCCCTTCGCGCCGTGAGCTGGCGACCAAGAGGGACTCCTGATATGCCGGGGGCGGGAATCGAACCCGCATGCCCTTTCGGACAGCGGCTTTTGAGGCCGCCGCGTCTACCGTTCCGCCACCCCGGCTCCTTCGGGCAATAGTCTACAACGGTGCGGGTCGGGCGTCATCTCCACGTGAGTTGCACTTCAAGGTCAGAAGCGTTTCGCGGTGACCTGACACGGCCGCCGACTTCGACCATCATTAGGGGCTTGGGTGCGACCGCACCGGCCGCTCCGGTGCAGCACCCCCTGAACGACGATCAACTGCGGAGCTGACGTGGCCGATACGACTCGCGATCCCTTCGGTGCTCTTTCGACCGTCGACCTTCCCGAAGGTCCGACCTCCTTTTACCGGCTCTCCCATGAAGGGGTCGTCGATTCACTCGACCGCCTGCCCTTCTCCATCCGGATCCTGCTGGAGAACACGCTGCGGCACGCCGGTGGTGGGTACGTAAGCCAGGACCATGTCCGGGCGGTGACCCAGTGGAGCCCGACCAATGCAGGCGCGGATGTCCCGTTCATGCCGACACGCGTGGTCCTGCAGGACTTTACTGGCGTTCCGGCCGTCGTCGATCTCGCCGCCATGCGCGACGGGCTCAAGGAGATGGGCGGTGATCCGTCGCGCATCAATCCGGTGGTCCCCGCCGACCTGGTCATCGATCACTCGGTCCAGGTCGACTACTTCGGCACGACCGATGCCTTCCGACTGAACGTCGAACGTGAGTTCGAGCGGAACCGCGAGCGGTATGCGCTCCTTCGTTGGGCTCAGGAGGCGTTCGACAACTTCTCCGTGGTCCCCCCGGGCACGGGAATCGTCCACCAGGTCAATCTGGAATACCTCGCCTCGGTGATTCACCGACGCGAGCATGATGGCACCTTCCTGGCGTACCCTGACACACTGGTCGGTACAGACTCGCACACCACGATGGTCAACGGCCTCGGGGTCGTAGGCTGGGGCGTGGGCGGAATCGAAGCCGAGGCGGTCGTCCTCGGTCAGCCGTACTACATGCTCATGCCTGAGGTCGTCGGCATGAAGCTCACGGGAGTCCTGCCGGAAGGCGCGACCGCAACCGATCTCGTACTCCGCGTGACCGAACTGCTGCGGTCACACGGCGTCGTCGGCCGGTTCGTAGAGTACTACGGTGCCGGGCTCTCCAGCCTCAGCCTGCCAGACAAGGCCACGCTGGCAAACATGTCGCCTGAGTACGGAGCGACGATCGGCTTCTTCCCCGTCGACGACTCGACACTGGCCTACCTGCGCGGCACGGGCCGCGACCCGGGAATGGTTACGCGCGTCGAGACGATCTCCAAGGAGCTCGGACTCTTCCGAACGGACGAGACTCCGGATCCGGAGTTCACGTCCACTCTGGAACTCGACCTCTCGACCATCGAGCCGAGTCTCGCCGGGCCGAAGCGGCCTCAGGATCGGATCCGGATGGCCGACATGCGCAAGCAGTTCGAGAAGGACCTCCCCGCACTGGTACCCGCAGGCTTCGAGCTTCCCGGCGATGAAAGCGCCGAAGGCGAAGGCCAGCCACGCACCGGCGAGAGCTGGGGTGGTGAAGGCGGCAGTGAGGCGCTTCAGGTCGCGGCGCAGGCCGATCCGCGCTGCGTAACGGTCGAGCACGACGGCCAGCAGGTCGAGATCACCGACGGAACCATCGTGATCGCTTCGATCACGAGTTGCACGAACACGTCGAACCCATCCGTCATGGTGGGAGCGGGCCTGCTCGCCAAGAAAGCGGTTGAGAAGGGCCTCACGGTGAAGCCGTGGGTGAAGACGGCGATGGCGCCCGGTAGTCAGGTTGTGACGGACTACCTCACCCAGGCCGGCCTTCTGCCCTTCCTGGAGGCGCTTCGCTTCCACGTCGTGGGTTACGGATGCATGACCTGCATCGGAAACTCGGGTCCACTTCCTGAGAACATCAACAACGCGATCGAAGAGAACGGCCTGGTCGTGGCGTCGGTTCTCTCCGGGAATCGGAATTTCGAAGCTCGAATTCACCCGCAGATCCGGGCGAACTATCTCGCGTCACCGGGCCTCGTCGTCGCGTACGCCCTCGCAGGCCGAGCCGATATCGACCTCTACAACGAGCCGATCGGTCACGGTAGCGACGGGAAGCCGGTCTTCCTGGCTGACGTCTGGCCTACGACGGAAGAGATCCGTGAGACGCTGGCCGGTGCGCTCGAACCCGAGATGTTCACGAAGCGCTATGCGACGGTGAGCACCGGAGACGAGAACTGGCAGGCGCTCCCACTCCCCGAGGAGAGCAGCCTTTATGAGTGGGCGGCCGACTCCACGTACGTGCGACGCCCTCCCTTCTTCGAGGGGATGGATCTCGAGGTACCGAATCCGCAGGACATCGCAAACGCTCGTGTGCTGGCGCTGCTGGGGCAGTCGGTGACCACCGACCACATCTCCCCGGCGGGCGCGATCCCGAAGGCAGCGCCGGCCGGTACATACCTGCGTGGACACGACGTCCAGGTGAAG
>JBDGVS010000162.1:0-6114 GCA_039585535.1 Gemmatimonadota bacterium
CCAGAGGTGCTTCGTCAGGCGGGTATTCGGGTCCGCACCGGCGTCGAGCATCGCGCGCATCACGTCGAGGTGCGTCGCCTGCTGCTGCTGATACGCCTGGGGCTGGGGATACCGCGCCTTGGGAGCCCAGTTCGTGTTGAGCGCCGCGTAGAGGGGCGTCACGTTGGCGTGGCTACCGATGTTCGGATCGGCGCCCCGCTCGAGAAGCTCGAGCGCGAGGTCGAAGTGACCGTTCACGACAGCCATGAGCATCGGAGTGGTCAGATCTCCGTCGGTCTGTCGGTCGATGTCAGCTCCGCCGTCCAGCAACGCCAATGCGGTTTCCGTTTCGCCTTCCCGTACCGCGTGATGGAGGGCTGTCAGTCCACCCTGACGATAGACGAGGTCAGCATACGAAGTGCTGTATCCAACCGTTTCGGACGAGTTGAGCGGGAGCTGCCCAAGATCCGGATCGATCGGTGCACCATCTGGTAGCGGCTCATCGCGTCGCTGCGCGGACCCTGCATCGGCGGCACTGACCCTTGCTGAGTTGGCCGTCCGTACCGCCTCCTGAACCTCAGCCGGGGTCGGCTGCCACGAAGTGCCGTCCGGCTCATCCCCACGGAACGCCGCCAGCACTTCGTCTCGCACTCGACCGGCCGCACGGTCCTCCGCGGCTCGGGTAGGAATGTCTACGATCGTCGATGCCAGTGACGGATCCGCGCCCCCGTCGATCAGTCTCTGGACGACTTCAGTCCGTCCATTCGCCGCCGCGAACATGAGCGGGGTCTGTCCGCGAGACGTCTCGATCGCGTCGACCACCGCGCCAGCCTCGAGCAGCAGCGATACGGTCTCAGGATCTCCCGCCTGCGCCGCGAAGTGCAGCGGTGTCGCAGCACCCGTGGATGTCACGGCGTGAACGTTCGCACCGGATCCAACGAGAACTCTGGCTACATCAGCGCGGCCACCCCGGCTGGCGATGTGCAGCGGCGTGTAGTCTCCGAGTCGGGTTACGGCTCCCACGTGGGCGCCAGCATAGAGGAGCATCTCGGTGAGTTCAGCGTTTCCGGTCTCCGCCGCCCAATGAAGCGCGGTCATACCGTCACCCTGCGCAGCGTTGACGTCGGCTCCCGTGCGCAGGAGCGACTCGACCTGCTCGGCGTCTCCTCGCTGCGCCGCGTCGGCCACCGGGGACTCCGCCGGCGGACCGGCCCACAGGAACAGCGTCGCGAGAAGCGCGCCGCTGACGTTTACTCGCAGCGTCTGTGCCGTGTTCACCTTGTACTCCTTAACCCGTCGTCGTTCGTGATCTCGTCGGATCCGCGTCAGCCCTGAGCTGGCACGGAAGACATCGGCATCGTCAATGACATCCCACCCGTGCTGTCCCCGAACGAGTCGTCGTCGTGTCCGAGCGCATGCATGAAGCTCAGCATCGCGTTCGCCATCGGCGTACCGTCGGGCGCCTTCAGGTGCATGTTCCCCTCGAGCGCACCATTCGCACCTCCGAGCGCAATCAGCGGAGCGCGGCGGTGGTTGTGCAGATTCCCGTCCGCCATCGGCGAGCCGTAGATGATCATCGTCTTGTCGAGCATCGTGGAATCGCCCTCCTGGATCTCGTCGAGCTTCTCCAGGAAGTACGGCAGCATGCTCACGTGGTACTTGTTGATCTTGTGGAAATCGAGGATCGCCTCTTCCCTGCCGCCATGATGCGATGCAGGGTGGAAGGCCTTGTCAGTACCACTCTCCGGGAAGACTCTCGCGGAGGAGTCTCGTCCCATCTTGAAGGAGAACACCCGCGTCGTGTCCGAGGCGAAGGCGAGCGCCTGAAGGTCGAACATGAGCTTCATGTGCTCCTCGAACGAGTCGGGCACGCCTGCCGGCGCGGTCGGAAGCTCTCGCTCCTCGCCCGACGAATTCTGAGCCTCCACCATCTGAATGCGACGCTCGAGCTCGCGCACGTTTTGCAGGTAGCGCTCGAGCCGTTCCCGGTCATTCGGACCGAGTTCACGCTGAAGCTGAGAGACACGACCACTGACCCAATCGAGAATGGACGCCGACGTTCGGCGACGAAGCGCACGCTCGTCGGAGGTGCCACCGGCTCCAAAAAGCTGCTCGAATGCGACACGGGGATCCCGAATCACCGGGAGCGGCTCCGTGGGCGAAGACCACGAAATCGAGTCCGTGTAGACGCAGGTGTATCCGTAGGCGCAGCCACCCGACTGATTGATGTTCTCAATGCAGAGCTGCATCGACGGAATCGGAGTGTCCATCCCGAAGCGCTGCGCGTGCACCTGATCGAGTGACGTCCCGACGAAAACGTCGGAGCCCTCCGTCTGCTTCGGGTGCGACTGCGTCAGGAAGACCGCACTCGAGCGGAAGTGATCGCCGCCGATCTCCGGAGCCTGGAACGCCTCGGCCATACGCACGTCGGTGTTGCTGACGATCGTCAGGTGATCGCGCCATGCCTCGAGCGGCTGGAGCGCGCTCGACGACAGATCGAAGTCCCGCCCGGCGGTTGCTGGAGCCCACAGATTCTGGGTGGCACCCCACTCGTTACAGCCAGCCGCCCCGTGAACCATCTCGATGGCCACGAGCCGAGGAACGTCGACTGCCGCGCGAGCGGACGCAGAAAGGCGTCCCGCCGGGACCATCGCATCGAGGAACGGAAGCGCGATCGACGCGCCCATTCCCTGAAGGAATGTCCGGCGCTCCATGTGCTTCCCGGTGATAAAATGCATGCTCTACCTCTCCTGGAATCCCACTCGGGACGGTCTCTCGTTCGTAGTACCTGTTACTTGTCGACTTAGTTGTCGACGTCGGCCACCGCACCCGCCCGCTGCAAGCGGAAGGCGTCGCTCTTCACGACGCCGAGTACGAAGGACGACATGCGATAGTCATTCTCAGCCGCGTCACTGACGATCTCGCGGATGGTGGGCTGGTCGAAGTACTCGACACGCCGCCCGAGCGCGTACGCCATCAAGTTTTGCGTGAACGTCCGCACGAGCGGCGTAGGCCGCGCAAGCAGGGCTGCGTTCAACTCGTCGGGCCGCGTAATCGGCGTCCCGTCGTACAGCTCTCCACGTGTGTCGAGGGCGACCCCGTTTTCGCGAATCCGCCACCGCCCCGTCACGTCATAATTGTCGAGCGCGAGCCCGATCGGATCCATAAAGCGGTGACATGCGTTGCACGTCGGGTTCGCCCGATGCTGCTCCATCCGTTCACGGGTGGTGAGCATCCGTCCGTCGAGGGCTCCGTCCGTCTCTTCGAGCGTCGGAACGTTCGGCGGAGGCGCGGGCGGAGGTGTGCCCATGATGACCTCCATGACCCACTTTCCTCGAAGCACGGGAGACGTACGCCCAGCGACCGAGGTGAGGGTCAGAACGCTCGCATGCCCGAGAATGCCACGGCGATACTCCTGCGGATACTCAACCCTCCGGAAGTGCTCGCCAATGACGCCGGGAATCCCGTAGTGACGGGCGACGCGCTCGTTCATGTAGGAGTAGTCGGCGTTGTACAGATCGAAGAAGCTCGCGTCGTCACGGACAAGATTCGCGAAGAACACTTCTGTTTCGTGCCTGAGGTCGGCGGCGAGCTGCTGATGGAAGTTCGGGTAGAGCAGCCGATCCGGGTGCACCTTCTCAAGGTCGTCCAGGCGAAGCCACTGCGCGGCGAAGCGGGTGGCGAGAGCCTCTGAACGCTCATCGTCCAGCATACGCTGCACCTGAGCCTCGAGCACGTCGTCGTTCGAGAGGCGCCCCTGCGCCGCGATGTCACGGAGTTCGACGTCAGGCGGCAGGCCCCAAAGGAAGAATGACAGACGAGCAGCGAGGTCCACGTCGTTGATGGCATACGTGTCACCCAGCTGCACATCTCTCGGCGCCTCTTCCATACGGAAGACGAAGTCGGGGCTCGCCAGCATCGCCTCGATCGCCGTCCGTACTCCGACCTCGAATCCGCCTTCCTCGTAACCCATGTCGTAGAAGCCCATGAGCGCGCGCTCATCGTCCTCGGTCAGAGGCCGACGGAACGCTTGAGGTCCGAGGCGGGACACGATCTGGAACGCACAGGGCTGTTCTTCCTCGGGCGTCGTCGGGCGGCACGAGAAGATCTTCTGGCGCGTTGGCGTCTCGGAAACGCCGGTCACCTCGGAAGGACCTGCGACAACGAGGTCCTTGAGGTGAGCCAGCGACGTGATCCCGTATCCGCTGACCCCGATCTGACGATCCGACAGCGACCAGTCGTGTGCCGCGAGCAAGTCGTCGACCGGGCCCTCGGTCTGCTTCAGGAAGGCTGCTGTCACCCGACGCGGCCCCGCACGCACGGAGATCGGCTCCGTACGCATATTCACGCCGTTTGGATCGGCAACACTCATCCACCGATCCATGTCGAGGAGAGCCACACGCTCACCGTCGATGGACACTTCGATCTGCTCGCCCTTCGTCACGCCGCCGAAGTACCCTCCGGTAGTCGTGTGTTCGAACGCGAGCCGGAACTCGTACTCGCCGTCCGCAATGAAGTTGTGAACGACCGAGATGCCGCCGCGCGTGCCGTACGGAGCACCTTCGATACGCTCCCATTGCGACGCGTATCCGCCGTTGGTGTAGGTCGTCGAAGAGGGAGAGGCCTCTGGATCACCGACTGCCATCCGGCTGATGGACGCAGCTGCGTTGAGATAAGAGTCGAGCAACGTCGCCGAGATCATCTGCGCGTCGGCAATGTTGTCGAAGTTTGCGCTCTTCGTGTCGAGAGGCAGGAACGCGCTCGGATCGATGTCGAGCCCGAGCAGGTCCTTGATCGAGCGCTGATACTCGATCTGGTTCAACCGCTGGAACGTCCGGCCTCCGGGGTTCGGGTTACGGGCCGCCATCTCGTCGATGCGACGCTCGAGAGACTCGACCAGGGCCTGGAGGGTGTCGCCTTCAGGCCGTGCTACGCCCGGAGGCGGCATCATGTTGGCCCGAAGCTTCACGATCATCCGTTCAGCCACCTCGGCCGACAGATGAGGCTCGGCAGCATCGAAGTCCTCGAGAGAGAGGTTCCCCCGGAGGCGGCGCTCGCTGTGGCAGCGCACGCAATACTCCTGAATGACCTCGTTCTCTTCCTCGGCAGTCCACGCCGCGAAATCAACCGGGTCGGAAGAGGCGGTCATCGCCCCCGAAGCCGACCCGAAAAGGCTTGGACCAGCAGGCACGGCGGGCGCGTCGAGCGAGCCCGCCAGAGCAAAGGCAGTCCCGAGGACCGCGAGAGATGCGCTAATCGACTTCATCAGGGTGCAGACCCCTGGGAACGGGCAAGGTTTCGAGGCGCGCGTTCCGTGACGCGCTCAAATAACTAGGACCCCCAAAGGGCCGGATTCGTTGAGCGGAAACTCAACCTCTAGGGGTTGTCCATTATACGGTCGCCCGTACCCACCCGAAAGCAGAATCGGTGCGCCGGCGCCTAGTGGTCGTCGTGGTTCAGCTCGTACTCACGTTGCGTATGCATTCGCTCGGTACCCTGCTTCACATCACGCTTCTTGGCCGCTCTCATGGCCAGATCGTGCGTCCCACTCGAATGGACCGTGGGAAGAGAGAATTCACGCGTCAGTTCCTTGCTCTCGCACTCGGGACAGGCAGGCGTCTCAGCGCCACGCACCAGGGCCTCGAAGTGGTTACCGCAGCCTTGGCAGGAGTATTCGTAGATTGGTATGATGGTACCCGAAGTCTGGAGTGGGACATTCGTAGCTCCTAACGGTAGTAAAGACTACCAACGAGCGGGCGTTGTTGGTCCCTGCCCCCTCCGCCGGACGCGAAGGGCTTCGCCACGGATATCGATCCAAGAGACCACGAATCAATGATGATCAGACGCGTCGCAACTCAGGCCCTGTTTGCCCTTGCCCTCCTTGGCATCGCAGGTCCGTTGGCCGCGCAGTCAGACGAGCCGATCAGTCGCGAACAACTCACCGAATTCGCGCGGGCGCACCTCGAAATCAACGAGATCCGCGACGCCTTTCACGGTGAGGTCGCGCGAGTCCATGACGCCGAGGGACGTCTTCGTGCCCGGGAGCAGGTCGAAGAAAGGATTTCGACCGCGCTCGAAGAGCATGATTTGACGCGTGAGCGATTTGACGACATCACGCTTCGAATCAGTCTGGAC
>JBDGVS010000163.1:0-6100 GCA_039585535.1 Gemmatimonadota bacterium
TCTCGGCGGCCTCGACGAGTCTCCAGCAATCCTCGACCGTGTAGGCCGCCGGAACCTCTGTCGCCGCGTGCTTCCCGTTCTCCATGGCCGCCAGACACACAGGCACATGCCATTCCCACGGGGTGGCCGTGAACACGAGGTCGAGCTCTTCCTCTTCGCACATCCGGACGAAGTCCGTCTCTCCGCGCGTGTACAATGTCGGGCGCCGCCGCCCGTCGTCCACGACCCAGCCGGCTACTTCCTCCGCACGCGACTCGTTGATGTCGGCGAGGGCAACGACCTCCACGCCCTCGATACCCAGGAAATTCCGCACGTGGGAGCCTCCCTGCAGGCCCACTCCAACGAAGCCGACTCGGACGACATCCATTGGATCCGCGGCCAACGGGTGCGCAGGCGCAGGTCCCAGTAGCGGGCGCTCCTGCAACGCGGCGATCTGTTGTGCCGATAGATCCGCAGCTCCGAAGAAGCCGAGGGGAAGTCCACCGGGGCCTCCTCCCACCGCAGAGAGCCCCGCAGTCCCGAGACCGGCAACACCCAGCTTGAGGAGCTGTCGGCGATCGATAGGGTCGGAGCTCATCGGACGTTCATCATCGGAGGGCGTACGGTGATCGGACATTTCGCGCCGGAGTGTGGAGAGTCGGGACGACGGAGAGTGTGGCCACGAACGACAGGACTCAAGGGATGCGTGCACTTTTGCCTCGACGGAGACTGGCGACAGAACCGCATGGAGGGCCAATTGAAGAGCCCACTCCCGCTTTCGGAGCAGCCCATGCGACGCTTGCCCACCCGGCCTGCCTGGCCGCACCCAATCGCCCTGGCCGCGGTCGTTCTCCTCGCGCTCCCCGCGCAGTCCGTGGTGGCACAGGAGTTACCCACGGCTCCTGCATCATCGGTGGGAATGTCGGCCGACAGGCTGGATCGGATTTCGGGCGCGCTCGATTCCTACGTCGCGGACGACCGACTCCCCGGAGCCGTTGCCATGGTCCTCCGCGACGGCAAAGTGGTGTACACCGGCGTGGCGGGCTTCCGTGACGTCGAAGGCAATCTTCCCATGACGCCGGACGCCATCTTTCGTATCGCGTCACAAACGAAGGCGCTTGTCAGCGTGGGGATCATGATGCTTCAGGAAGACGGGGCGCTGCTCATCTCCGATCCGGTCTCTCGATACCTTCCCGCGTTCGCCCACACGACGGTTGCACAGCCTCGGGACGACGGTGGGTATGACGTCGTCGGTGCCCGTCGGCCGATTACCCTCCGTGATTTGTTGACGCACACTGCGGGCGTCTCGTACGGCGCGGGCCCGGCGGCCAAGCGCTGGCAGGAAGCAGAGATCACGGGATGGTACTTCGGCCATCGTGACGAGCCCGTTCGTGCAACAGTCGACCGGATGGCAGGGCTGCCCTTCCCTTCTCAACCGGGCGAGCGCTGGGTCTACGGCTACAGTACCGACATTCTGGGCGCCGTGATCGAGGCCGCGGCGGGACAATCGCTGGACGTTTTCGTCCGCGAGCGTCTCCTCGAGCCGCTCGACATGAAAGACACCCACTTCTACCTCCCGATGGAGAAGAGGAACCGTCTCGCGGCCGTCTACAATCTGCGTATCGACGACGACGTGCCCCAACTCACTCGGGCGCCGGACGGAGCCGGAATGGCGAGTCAGGGACAGTATGTAGAGGGGCCCCGGGAAAGCTTCTCCGGCGGAGCAGGCCTGCTATCCACGGCCCGAGACTACGCCCGCTTCCTCCAGATGCTCCTGGACGGCGGGATCCTCGAAGGCGAGCGAATTCTCTCGCCCAAATCCGTCGAATTGATGACGACGAACCACGTGGGAACGCGCTACGTGGACGTCGCGGGACCAGGCTGGGGCTTCGGGCTCGGCTTCCGAATCGTCGACGATCTCGGTGCCTCCGGAAGCCTCGGCTCCGCAGGCTCCTACGGGTGGGGCGGCGCCTATCACTCGACGTACTGGGTGGATCCGGACGAGAGGCTCGTTGTGGTCTACTTCACCCAGGTCACACCCGCACCTGGACTGGACGACCACGCACGGCTGCAGGCGCTCGTCTACTCCGCAATCAGCGAGAGCAAGGTCCCCACCAGCGCCGGGGGTTCGTGAGGAGCGACGGTCAGTCGCCTGGGCGAGTCGGCTCGTCGGAGCCGGCCCGCAGCACGGCCGGTACCAGCGCGCGCAGTCCGTCCCACGTTCGAGCGGAGGAGAGTCCGACGCGCGGAGCGAGATCACGACCGCTGATACCCGAGAGAAGCTCCCGTGCGCCGTGTTCCGTTGCGAGTCCTGAGGGTGGAAGGATCGAAGACTGCCAGACGTACGAAGCAATCAACGCGGGGCCTGCCTCTCGGAGAAAGAGGACGGCCTCTGTCTGAGTGAGACCGATGCCGTCCGTGAGCTCGTCGATCAACTCGTCCGAGTGCTCTTCAAGGGTCCTCATGATCTGGTGCATCGATGGATTCGCGTGCAGATGTGGACGCGACCGCTCCCCCCGGATCGACCCGTCCACAATCGTGTCTTTACTGGTGCCTGATCAGTGCAAGAGCCGCGCCATCAGTCGATTCTCTATGTGCCGCAACGGGAACAAGTGTTTACCTGGAATCGAAGCAGCTTGCGGACTCAAAGGGCGGCGGCCATGATGGCCCTATGGTTCTCGATGACTCGATGCTGCGCCGCAGCGACGCTCTGCGTGAGATGATGGACTTCGCGCGCGCCATCGTCGCAGACGGCCACGTCACGGAGACAGAAGCGAAGGGTCTCCGGGTGTGGATTCAGGCGAATCCTGATGTCGCGAGTCTGCCGCAGGTACATCAGATCGTGGGGATTCTCACGAATTACTTCTCGGATGGCCGGCTCTCCGAACAGGAGCGCACGCACCTCGCCGAAATGCTCGAGCGCTTCGGCGGCTGAGCGAGCGAGATCGACTCGGAAGGTCTTGCCCGAGTAACGCGCGTCCGTCATCGTCCCGCCCGTGACTTCCCAACAGGCTGGATCCGCCTCGGGCGAGCCGACGTTCGCCCGCAACCTCGGGCTCTTCGACGCCACGATGATCGGTGTCGGCGCCATGATCGGCGCCGGGATCTTTGTACTCACGGGCATCGCCGCGGGAGAGTCTGGGCCCGCGTCGATCCTGGCGTTCGCGTTGAATGGTGCCGTGACCCTGCTGACGGCCTTCGCATACGCGGAATTGGCGGCCGCCATCCCGGAAGCTGGAGGCGGATACGCTTTCGTACGTCGCGCCTTCCCCGGGGCGATCGGATTCACGGCCGGATGGATGCTCTGGTTCGCGTACACGGTGGCGTGCAGCCTCTACGCTCTCGGCTTCGCCGGCTACTTCTGGGAGTTCTTCCTGAAGTACACGCCGGGTGTCCCCGAGGCGGTATTCGGAGTCGTGGGAGAGCACGGAGCCGCTCTCGTGGTGACATTCGTCATCGGGCTGATGTTCGTCCGCCTGAACGCGCGCGGCGCCGCCGTCACAGGCATGGCAGAGAACGTTCTCACTGTCGCGAAGCTGATCATTCTCGGCGTGTTCATCGCCTATGGATTGAAGGCTTTGGGCGCGGCGCCGGCAGGGCAGACCGCCGCTGCGTTCAATCCGTTCTTCCCGAAGGGGATGGGGGGCGTCCTCGTGTCGATGGGGCTGACCTTCATTGCCTTCGAGGGCTACGACCTCATCGCCACGGTTGCCGAGGAGATCAAAGACCCGGAAACGACCATTCCTCGCGCGACCTTCATCTCGCTCGGGGTGACGGTGGTGATGTACCTGCTGATCCTCTTCGTGGCGCTGGCGGCGGTTCAACCGCCGGACGGCAGCCCCGCATGGCAGTTCCTCGGCGAGTACGGAGAAACGGCGATCGTGCGGGCGGCCGAGGGCTTCATGCCTGCCTTCGGGGTCGCGGTGATCGTCTTCGGGGGCCTACTGTCCACGATGTCGGCGCTCAACGCGACGATCATGGCCTCGTCACGGGTCGCCTTCTCCATGGCAAGAGACCGGTGGCTGCCCGCGCCGGTCGCGACCATTCACCCGGAGCGCCGCACGCCGTCTGTGGCGATCTCTCTGACCGGTGTCGTACTTCTGGTGATGGCGCTCACCCTGCCCATCGAAGCGGTGGGTTCAGCGGCGAGTCTGATCTTCCTCCTCACCTTCGCGATGGTCAATCTGTCGCTGATCGTTCTGCGCAGAAAAGAGCCGGAGCTGCCGCGGCGCTACCGCGTCCCCTTCTACCCGGTCGTGCCGATTCTGGGCATCGTGCTCAACGTCTTCCTGGCGTTGTATCAGTTCACCTTCCAGCCGCTCGCCTGGTATGTGACCATCGGGTGGGTCGTCTTCGGGCTCATTCTCTACTACGGGTACTTCGAGAGACAGGCCGCGCTATCGAAGCCCCAGGTCCTGGACGAAGCGGCACCAGAGCGCGTCGTCATGGCCGATTCGGTCGTCGTGCCCCTGCACAACCCGGATCACGTCGAGGTTCTGCTCGACTACGCCAACCCGATCGCGAAGGCTCGGGGGAAGGCTCTCGTCGCCTACTCCGTCGTCGGCGTGCCCCGTCAGCTTCCAATTCACGAGGGGCTGCGCTTTGCGCACCACCGGGAAGGACTTCTCAAGTCCGCGCGCAGGCACGCAGAGGCCGCAGAAATGCCTCTGGATACCGACCTCGTCATCGCACACAATGCGGCCGATGGAATTCTCGCGGGGGCACGCCGCTACAACGCTGACTGCCTCGTGATGGGGTGGAAGGGACACACCGACACGCGAGACCGCATCTTCGGTGAAGTCGCCGATCAGATCATCCGCCACGCCCCGTGCGACATCGCGATGCTCAAGGTCGCGAGCACGAAGCCCCCGAAGCGATGCCTCTTCCCGACGGCCGGTGGCCCGCATGCCCGTCTCGCGGCGGAGATGCTGAACGTCCTCGCCCCGGCTTTCGACATGGAGGTTACGGCCTGCTACGTCGTGCCACCCGACGCCACGGAGGAGGTACGGCGCCAGGCGGACACGTGGATCGGAAAGACGCTGGACGCGATGCAGGTCGACGTGCCCGTAAAGCGAAAGCTCATCGAGGCGACGTCCATCGCGGGAGGCATCGCCAAGGAGAGTCGCGACTACGACCTGGTCGTCCTGGGCGCCGCGAGGGAGCCCTTCCTGAGTCAGGTCGTGTTCGGCGAGATCCCCGAGAAGGTCGCTCGATACTCACCGGCGTCCGTACTCGTCGTGAAGCGCTACGAAGGACACGTCCGCTCGTTCCTGAAGCGCGCGCTCGGGTAGCTGGGCCGCGGGTCAGTCGTCCAGAAGCTTCGGCGGCTCCTTGGTGTCCTTCACGCCCAGGGCAACGCCCGTCCCAACGCCAGCACCGATCGCGATCGCGGTTCCTGCACCTACGAGGCCGCCCAGCAGCGGGACGAGGCCCACGACGCCCACGAGTGGCGCGGCCACGACGGTAGCGCCCACGCCGGCAAACAAGCCCAACGCGGGCTTCTCGACGAATTTGGTATAGCGCAGCCGCTTCCCAACGAAGTTCCGGGACTTGATATGGCCGTAAACGCCTGAGGCGCCGGCGATGCCGAGTGCGATCAGCTCGAACATGTCACTCCTCCATTTCATTACAAGGTAGAGGCGGTGCCTCTACCGCACTACGAGTCCTGCACCCCTCCGGTTCCGTCGGGCCTCTCATTCGCGTCCTCAGACTGTGCGGTCTGAAGTCCTACGGCCCCGAGTAACCGAACGGCGTGATCCGGTACCTCTTCCAGCCTCATATCGATGCCCCCGAGCCGGGCCTGCTCGATCGCCTCCACGAGCGTGTACGCGCCCGAGAGGTCGATACGCCCCAATCCCCCACACCGGACCACAACTCGCTTCACGTCCGGGTCGGCGGCGAGCCGGGAGAATAGCTCATCCTCGAGCGAAGGAGCAGAACCGAACCAGAGAACGCCGCTCGGCTCGACGACCAACGTATCGCCCTCCCGTCGAGACTCGATGTGCGGTTTCAACTCCCACCAGAGATGAACCACCGCCGAGAGTGCGACCCCGAACAGGATGGCATGGTCGATCTTCGGCGACAACGCGAGGGTCGCGACGAACGTGCTCCAGGCCACAAC
>JBDGVS010000164.1:0-6092 GCA_039585535.1 Gemmatimonadota bacterium
TCTCCACCGTCAACCGACTTGAACAGTCCGCCACCCGGCCCACCGGAGCTCATGCCCCAGGACTTACGCCAGGCTTCCCACATGGCGGCGTAGAGCACGTCCGGGTTGCCAGGCTCCATCGTGAGATCTACCGCACCCGTGAGCTCGTCACGGAAGAGGACCAGCTCCCACGAAGAACCGCCGTCCGTCGTCTTGTAGATACCCCGCTCGGGGTTCGGAGCGGAGTGCTTGCCGAACGCCGCCGCCCACGCGGTCTGACAGTCCGTGGGGTGCACCCGAATGCGCGAGATATTCTGCGCCTCCTCGAGCCCGAGGTGGGTCCACGTCTCCCCTGCGTCGTCGGAGCGGTAGACGCCGTCACCCTGCTGGATGTTGCCTCGGAGCTGCGTCTCGCCCGTACCGATGTAGACGACATCCGGGTCGGCCTCGCAGACCTGGACCGCACCGACCGAGGACGACTCGATCTGGTGGTCCGTCACGTTGCTCCACGTCGTGCCTGCATCGGAGGTCTTCCATAGCCCTCCACCCGAGGCGCCGAAGTAGTACTCGAGCGGGCGAGCGTCGCTCCCTGCAGCAGCCGTTGAACGGCCACCTCGAGCAGGTCCGATGTTCTCCCACTGAAGGTTCGAATAGAGCTCCTCAGGAAAGGATTGAGCCTGAGCGTCAACCGCCAGGATCGCCAATGCGACTCCGGCGAGCAGACAACTCCGGTCAAACGGTAGAACCTTCATCGCGCTAATCCTTGTGTGGTGGTGGAGCGGGACGGTCCGAGCGCTCACACGTGTGGCGCCGATGCTGATAAGACACGTCCATCGGAGGCTTTGCTGTCCGCCCTGCGTGCACACGACCACGGAGGCCGGGCTTCACATCCACGTATAGCTGTATGACAGCCCGATGGATGTGAAGTCGCCTCCGATGCGGGTGAACGCCCCCAGGCTCCCGGCAAGCCGTAGTCCATGCTGTGGGGCAACCTGCCACGCGAGCGTCAGACCCGTCCGCGAATTGCGCTGCAGATCGTCGTTGGCCACGCCATCGACACTGGTTGTCCCGCCCCGCCAGAAGTTGGCGTCGAGCGCGGCCCAGAAGGTACGCGCGGCGAAGTAACGGACATGGACTTCGGTAGACAGGATCGGATCCTGGCTGCGCATCTTCCCGCCGTAGAAGTTCGAGTTGTCGGTGAAAAACCATCCTCCGACGTAGGCATCGAATGCCCACTTCCCGACCACCTGGACGATGCCGACCTCCGGTTTGAACCCCCAACGATTGGTACCGATGTTGATGAGCTTGGATGAGTCGTATTCGCCAGTCGGGAGCCGGACCAGAAGGCTCGCGCCGATCAACGTGCGTGGCCGGTAGCTGCTGAACGCCTGTCGGTCCATCGCAGGGGCACCTGACAGATTGACCCCGAGGCGGACCACCGCATCGGCGATGCCCGATCGTTGTACCGATGTCTGTTCACCGATGTACCTGCCCTCGAGATCACCGACCACGTACGGGGCGATGAGGGTCAGGGTGGACGCCCGTCCCAGAAATCCGAACGTGCGCCCGTAGTTCAGCGACCATGCGGTGATGTGCGCACTGGCATCTTCTATCGGTAACGACGGATCGAACGACAGGTCGCCGTTGCTGATTCCAGCCGTCAGCGTCATCAGGTTGATGCCCGTGGGTGCCGGTGTGTACGCTGCAGGCACCAGTTCCTGCGCCGCACCAGGCGTGCATAGCAACACGAGCAGACACGAAAGAGCGACCGTGGCTCTCCAACAAACGGAATCGGCTCGGCGGAGGCTGGGTTCAGGTGCGTTCATGAGGCATACTGGAGCGTCTGAGATCGAGGATGCAAGCGGCTCGAGGCGTTCAGCAGGCAAGCCATCTCAACCAGAGAGCACCACGTCATGACAGACCGCCGAGAATTGATGCGGAAGTACAAGGAGACGCCTCGCCCTGCGGGCGTATACCACGTCCGGCACATATCGAGTGGCCGGATACTACTCGGCTCCAGCGTCGATGCTCCAGCCATGTTGAACAGGATCCGGGCGCAGCTCCGCATGAAGGGTCATCCCAGCCGCGCGCTGCAACGCGATTGGGACGCAGATGGTCCCGAGGCGTTCGACTTCGAGGTGGTCGACCTCTTACCGCCGTCCCAAACCCCGAGCGACGACCTCACTGGAGACCTCTCGACGCTCGAAGCTCTATGGCGAGAGAAGCTCGGCGTGGAGACCGATCTCTTCTACTAGCGGTCTGTTCGAATCGCCCAGCCCTCGATAATCTCCGCCCAGACACCGCACGCACTCGAGGATACTGGTATGAAGACGACGTGGATGGTTCTCCTTTCAACGTGCCTGCTCGCGACGACCGCCCAGGCTCAGCAGCGTAGACAGCCGACGCCCGAGCAGATCGCCGCGCGCGAGGCCGCGATGAACGAGCCCCGGCCGATCGATGCGATGGAAAGTCTCTGGATCGAGGAGCTCACGTGGATGGAGCTCCGCGACGCGATTCGCGATGGCAACACGACGGTTCTCGTGCTGACGGGCGGGGTCGAGTCCAACGGGCCACACCTCGCCGGAGGGAAGCACAACTACTCCAACCAGCTCATGGGGCCGTCGGTCGCCCGCTCACTCGGCAACACGCTGATCGCGCCGCTCGTGACCCTCGAGCCCGGCAATCCGAGTCGACCGGTCCAGCTCGGCAACACGGGCCCGATGGTCTCGCAGGCGACGTACATCGCCTGGCTGACCGACATTGGAGACAGCCTGCGCGGAATGGGCTTCACCGAGGTCTACTACCTCGGAGACAGCGGCGGTAACCAGCGCGGACAGGCGGCAGCAGCCGAAGCGCTGACCGCCAAGTACCAGGGAACACCGACGACTTTTCATCACGTGCCTGAGTTCTACAATCACGTGCAGGTGCGTAAGTACATCCAGGAAGAGCTCGGCATTCCGGAAGAGATGGAGTACCAGGCGAGCCAGGGTTCGGACGGGATCCACGAGGAGCTGTCCATCTCGTCGATCATGTCCGTCCTCGATCCGTCGACCATCCGCTTCGAGGAGCGAGTGAGCGCCGGGCGCGGAACGATCAACGGAATCAGCCTCGAACCACTGGCTCAGACTCAGGAGCTTGGGCGGAAGCTGATCGAGTATCGGACGGAGATCACCGTAGACGCCATCCAGGCACTTCGGGCGGGCACGAACGACTGAGGGGCCGCGGCCGATGCTGGAACTTCCGGCATCCCGGACCAAACGGGTCGCGCTGCTCGGGCTCTCCGGCTTCTTCATGGCAGCCGGAGCGAACCATTTCCTGAACCCCGACTTCTACGTCGGGATCATGCCCGCGTGGCTTCCGGCTCACCGCACGCTGGTTTGGGTCAGCGGTGGCCTCGAGGCACTCGGTGGCCTCTGCGTGCTGATTCCATCGGTACGCAAAGCCGCCGGGTGGGGCCTGGTCCTTCTCCTGCTGGCGATCTTTCCGGCCAACGTCCACATGGCGCTCCACCCGGAGCTGTTTCCGAACGTTCCGTCGGCAGGGCTCTACCTCCGCCTGCCTGTCCAGGGACTCTTCATGGTGTGGGCGTTCTGGGCGACGCGGCCCGACGGTCCATCCAGCCCTCCATCCACAGGTACACCGTAGGCAGGACGAAGAGGGTGAGAAGCGTCGCACTCAGAAGGCCGCCGATCACCACTGTCGCAAGCGGACGCTGAAGTTCTGCACCCGGTGAGTTCGATGTCGCCATCGGGATGAAGCCGAAGCTCGCTGCGAGCGCGGTCATGAGTACCGGTCGCAAGCGTGTTGCCGCACCCTCGAGTACCGCTTCGCGCAGCTCGCGGCCACGCTCCCGCAGTTGGTTCATGTAGCTGACCATGACCACGCCGTTGAGTACAGCGATACCGAAGACCGCGATGAAGCCGATGAGGGCCGACGTGCTCAGGTTGAGTCCGGCGACCCAGAGCGAACCGATCCCGCCCACGACCGCGAACGGCACGTTGAGCATGATGAGAACCGGATGTCGGATCGTCCCGAAGTTCGAGAAGAGCAGCAGGTAGATCGCGAGCACGGAGACGGGCACGAGGACGGCCAGACGCCGAGCTGCGGTCTGCTGGTACTGGTACTGCCCGCCCCACTCGAAACGGTATCCCGGCGACAGCGGTATCCGTTCGGTCAGGATCGCGGACGCCTCCTCCACGAAGCTTCCTACGTCCCGGCCACGAATGTTGGCACCGACCACCACCAGGCGCTGGCCACCCTCGTGCGCGAACGCCTCCGGACTCTCATCGATGTAGAGCCGCGCGACGCTCCCGAGCGTTACCAGCCCGCTCTCTGCGTTCGCGACGGGGAGGCGTCCCATGAGCTCGGGGTCGATGGTATTTCCGCCCGGAATCCTGACCACTACGCCAACGCGACGCGGGCCGTCGATGACGTGTGTCGCCACGGAAGATCCCAGAGCCATCTCCACCTGATGTCCGATGTCGCTCGCCTCCAGTCCATATCGGGAGAGCGCGAGTCGCTCCAGCTCGATCCGCAGCTCCTTCATGCGGGCGGCGGCCGTGACCTTCACATCGGCCGCACCGCTCACCGCCGAGATCTCACGCTCCACTCGAGCAGCGAGAGCCGCCAGCTGATCGGGATCCTCGCCGAAGATCTTCACGCCGACGTCGGTAGTGATGCCGGTTTCGGCCTCGTCGAGCCGCATCTGAATCGGCTGAGTGAAGGCGAAGTCGAGCCCGGGAATGTCGCTGAGCGCACTGTCCATCGCCTGGAGAAGTGCGTCTTTGCCGCCCGAACGCCACTCGCGTTTGGGGACGAGCGTCACGTAGGTATCGGACTCGTACGTCCCCATCGCCTCGGTCGCGAGATCCGGCCGCCCCAACTTCGACACAACGACCTCGACCTCGGGAAGGCCCACGAGTGCGTCCTCAATCGCGCCTGAGAAGCGCACGCCCTGTTCCAGCGCGGTCGACGGCCGTCGAAGGCCCTGCACCAGCACGCTGCCCTCGTCGAGACGAGGCATGAACTCGGTGCCCAAGCGAGTCGCGCTCGCGAGCGCTCCCAGAAACAGCAGTGTGGCGACAGTCGTCACGACGGCAGGGCGTCCGATCGCGCCCGCGAGCAAGGACTGGTACCTGTCACGGAATCGGTCGAAGCCCGGCGTATGCGCCTCCCGAGCGTGCCCGAGAAGAACACCCGACGCCGAGGGAATGAAGGTGAGCGCCAGCACCAGCGAACCGAGAAGCGCGGCCACGACTGTGAACGCCATGGGCCGAAACATCTTCCCTTCGGTCCCCTGGAGGGAGAGGATTGGCACGTAGACCGCGATGATGATCGCGATCCCGTAGAGAACGGGTCGACCGACCTCGGCCACAGCCGCACGCACACGCTCTTTGGGGTCGGTGATGTTCGATGCCTTTCGCATGACGTTCTCGACCACGACCACCGCGGCATCGACCAGGAGCCCGAAGTCCAACGCACCCAGGCTCATGAGATTCGCCGAGTACCCGAACAACCTCATGCTCACGAACGCCCACAGCATGGAGAGCGGGATCACCAGGGCGACGAGTATCGACGCGGTCAGATTCCGCAGGAACGCCCAGAGCAGGAGCACTACGAACGAGCCCCCGAGTAGCAGATTCTTCTCGATCGTGTGCGTGGTCTGCTCGACCAGATCGCCCTGATTGTAGAACGGCACCAGGCGCACACCCTGAGGGAGCGTCGGGAGGAGCTCCTCCACCCGGGCCTCGACCCGCTCGAGAACCCTGAGTGCGTTGGCGCCCTTCCGCATGATGACCATGCCGGCCACGACCTCACCCTGACCGTCGATCGTCACTGCCCCCTGCCGAGGCAGAGAGCCGCGCGTCACGGTGGCTACGTCATGGATGTGAATCGGGACACCATCGCGGGTATCGATCGCCACATTCTCGATGTCCTCGAGACCGGCGAGCCGGCCCATGCCACGAACGATGAATCGCTCGCCTCGAGCCTCTGTATAGGTGCCGCCGAAGTTGCTGTTGTTCGCGGCCAGGGCAGACTCGACGTCCGTCAGCGTGATCCCGGCCTGGATCAGCCGACCCGGCTCGACGATCACGTGGTACTGCTCGATCAGG
>JBDGVS010000165.1:0-6087 GCA_039585535.1 Gemmatimonadota bacterium
CACCACGGACGGCCATTCCGACCTTGGACGTATTCAGGTTGTAGAGCGCCGCCTTCTCTCGATCCACCGAGATCGACAGCTCCGGACGGGCGGCGTCCATATCGCTCTCGAGGCCGACGAGCCTGGGAAAGACCGGAGAATCCTGCAGGATCCGCATCACATTGTTCGACAGGCCCTTGAGGATATCCGCATCCTCACCGACCAACTCGATGGCCACGGGAGAGCCGCCCCCCGGTCCCTCCGCCACCTTGTCCACCGTAACCGTGGCACCAGCGACTTGCGTCCCGATCGAAGCCTGCATCGCGGCGAGCGTCTCGAAAGCATCGACTTCGCGATCCTGGAAGTCGACCAGTGAGACCGTCAGCCTGCCGCGTTCAGGGCCGGAGGGGCCACCGCCCATCGGGTTTCCACCACCACCACCGCTCCCGGTCACGGCAACGACGGACTCCCAATCGGCGCGTCCACTGACCCCTCTCAGTTCATCCTCGAGACGCCGCACGATGCCGTCCGTCACATCCGCTCGAGTTCCGACGGGGGTCTCGACATCGATCAGGATCTGCCCCGGCGGCATCGACTCGGGGAAGTACTCCACCCCGTTACCGAAGGAGCCGTACGCGACGAACGTCGCAACGAAGGCCACCACGGTACCGCTGATGAGCACGGCCCGGTGCATGAGCGCCCAGCGTAGAACCCGCTCATAGACCTCCATCAGCGCCGGGAGGAAGACATCCTGGAACCAGCGACCAGCCCGGGCCATCACGAAATGATGGAGCGCCCAGACCACGGCCGCGGTCAGTGCCAACAGTCCCGCAGTCAGCAGGTTCGAGCTCGCGATCATGAGGAACATGAGCAGCCCACCGCCGATGAGCGTCCAGCGCGCGGCCGGCGTCAACGGAGTCGATGGGGCACCGTCGAGCTTCATGAACATCGCACACAGCGTGGGGACGATGATGAGTGCCACGAAGAGCGAACTCGTCAGCGTGACCATGAGCGTCTTGGGCATATAGCCCATGAACGACCCGACCTCACCCGGCCAGAAGAGGAGCGGCGCAAACGCGGCCAGCGTGGTGGCGGTGGCGGCGATGATCGGGATCGCTACCTCGCCCGTCGCCTTCTTCGCAGCGATGGTCCGATCCCAGCCTTCCTCCAGGTATCGATAGATGTTCTCGACCACGACGATCGCGTTGTCGACGAGCATACCGAGCGCCAAGATCAGGCTGAACAGCACGACCATGTTCATCGACAGCCCCATCAACTTCAGCACCATGAAGGAGAGGAACATCGATGACGGAATCGACACGGCGACGAACATCGACGTCGTGGTCCCGAGGAAGAAGAAGAGGACCGAGACGATCAGGATCAGCCCGCTGAGAATGTTGTTCTCGAGACTCGAGACCATGGCCTCGATTTCCTCCGACGAGTCCGATGTCATCCGGACCTCCGTCGTGGGCGGCAGGAGAGGAAGCATCGCGTCGACCTCGGCTTTGATCGCCGCAGACGTCTCGATGATGTTCTCGCCCGACCGCTTGATGACGTCCAGTGTCACGACCGCCCGATCGTCCATCCGGGCAAAGTTCTCGCGCTCCGCGAAACCGAAGTCGACGGTCGCGATGTCGCGTACGTAGATCGGTCGCGAGTCCTGCGTCGTGATGACGAGGTCCTCGATCAGAGCCGGGTCCTCGAACTCGCCGTCCACTCGCACCAGGTACTTCGTCTCGCCGACGTCGATCGACCCGCCGGGGATGTTCACGTTCTCGTTTCGGATCGCGTCGATCACGTCCTGCAACGCGAGACCGTAGTAGTTCATCTTCGACAGATCGACGTCGACCTTCACTTCGCGCTCGAGTCCGCCACGCAGGTCCGCTCTCAACACCGCCGGGATCGCTTCGAGGCGATCCTGAAGCTCCTCGGCGAGTTCCTTCAGGCGCACGAGTCCGTACTCCCCGGACATGTTCACCTGCATGACCGGGATTTCAGAGAAGTTGAACTCCACGATGCTCGGCTCTTCCGAGTCCTGCGGGAGGTCGGCCTTCGCCAGGTCGACCTTCTCGCGGACCTTCTGCAGGGCCGCATCCAGGTCGACGGACGCCTCGAACTCAGCGATCACGCTCGAATACCCCTCGACCGACGTCGACGTGAGCTCTTTGATCTCGCTGATCGTAGAGAGGTCCTCTTCGAGGATTCGGGTGACCTGACTCTCCACATCCGCCGGTGACACACCCGGATAGATCGTGTTCACAGCGATGATCGGGATGGCCAGCTCCGGAAACGACTCTTTGGGAGTCGTGCGGTAGGCGAGCGTACCCATCAACGCGATGATCACGAGGAGCACCACGACGGATGTGCGGTGATCCACTGCGAAGCTGGTCGCGGCGAACTCCTTGAAGGTGTCGAGCTTACCCCGACCCTCAGGCATATCCTGGCCCTCCGGGCCCGTCCCTTCCTCGTTCGGCTTCATTCTGCCTGCCCCCCTAACGCCCGACGATGTTGATGCGGTCGCCGTTCGCGACCGACTTCTGCCCCACCACGATCAAGCGGTCACCTGCGGAGACCCCCTCCTCGATCACCACGAGATTCCGACGGGTCGGTCCGAGCGTCACCGGACGCACTTCTGCGATCAGATTCCCGCCCTGCTCAACGGCCACGAAGAGCACATACCCGTCCTCGACGCGCACCAGCGCGTCCTGCGGCACCACGACGGCATCGTCGACCTCCTGACGAGTGACGGCCATATTCGCGACCATCTGGGGCTTGATCGCACGATCCGCGTTCGGAAGTTCGACCTCGATCGGGAAGGTCCGGCTCCGTTGGTCGATCGTTGAACCCACGTACCGGATCGGCGCCTGGAACGCGCCGTCCCCAAGTGCGGAGAACGTCAGCTGCGCGATCGCGCCGGCACTCAGATCACTCGCGTACCGCTCCGGAACTCCGGCAAACACCTTGATCGGGTCCAGGTCCACGAGTCGCCCGACGGTCTTGCCCGGTCCGACCATCGTCCCGACGTCGACGTGTCGTTCGTCGAGAATTCCTGAGAAGGGAGCGCGGACGACCGTCCGCGCCAGCCGTTCCTTGAGGAGATCGAGCGCGGCGGCGGTCTGTTCCGCCGCGAATCGCGCTTCGAGATATGCGATCTCCGAGCCGACCTGGTCCTCTTCCCATAAGCGCTTCCGGCGATCCCATGTCTGCGACGCCAGGTCGTGCGCGGCCTGAGCCTGAGTCACCTGCGCCTGCAGGATCCGGTCGTCGATCTTGGCGATCGCTGCTCCCCGCCGAACGACGTCCCCACGATCCGCATACAGCTCGATGATCGCGCCACTCTCTTCTGCCTCCAGCATCACATCCTGGTTGGCCATGGCCACGGAGGTGAGCCGAATCTCCTCGACGAAGGTTTCGGTCGACACAGAGGTGACCTCGACGTTGATCACGCGAACGAAGTCGGAGCTCGCCTCGGCGTCCTCCGTACCATCCGCCTGCGCTGAGCCACACCCAGTCAGGGCCATCAGAGCGCCTACCGCGAACAACTTCCGATATCCCGTCATCATTTCCATCGTCTCCCCAGTCATCCCTATATCTCGAATCAAGCCTTCATTTCTCACGCCCGTCATCGTGCCTCCATCTCGACGTCCACGATCGGAACCTGACCGGTCGCCTCGTCGAATTGCGCACGGGCGATCAGGTAGTCGTAGACCGCCTGAGCGTAGTTGAACTCACTCTGTCGCAGCGCCACCTCGGCATCCGTCAGCTCCAGCTGACTACTGATGCCCTCGGCATACTGAGCACTCGCGATCTCGAAGCCTCGCTCCGCCTGCCGAACGGCCAGAGACTGACCCGTGGCGCGGAGGTAGGCTTCCTCGACGGCCTCGACGATCGTGCGCACCTGGCTCTGTGCGGCCTGGGTGCCCTGGGCCGAGTTCGCCTGCGCTGCCCTGAGCCCCGCCCGCTTCTGATCGATGCGAGCATCACGGCTGAAGCCCTGGAAGATCGGCAGACTCACCCGGAGTCCGACGAAGCGGGAACTGGCTCTCGTGTCCGTACTTCCGAAGAAGTTCGGACTACCGTTCTGCTGAGCGGAGATGACGTAGCTGCCGAAGAGGGAGACCTCCGGGAGATACGAAGCCTGCTCCGCCCGCATCTCCGTGTGGCGAAGCTCCTCCGTCAACTCCAGCTGCCGGAGGTCCGACCGCTGCTGGACAGCACGGATCAACCCTGCCTCGAGCGCGGCCTGGACCTGGTCGAGTCCACCGATCACCGCGCCGTTGAAGGTCAGGATTTCTCTGTTCTCCGGCGAGTTCGCGTCGATGTCGTTGAGATCCATCTCCGCGAGCGAACCTCGGATGTCCAGCGTCTCGTGATCTTCAACGTTCACGAGGACAGCCAGCTGTCGTCGAGCCTGCAGCACCGCGTTGTTCGCGCGCCGCAGATTGGGCTCGAGATTGGCAAGTTCAACCTCCAGCCGGAGGACGTCGTAGTCACCGGCCAGCCCTGCTCGGTTCAGCGCCCTCGTCTCTTCCAGTGACTCCCGAACGCGGCGCACCGAATTCTCGGTGAGCCGAGACTGTTCCTGGGACAGCAGCAGCTGGTAGTACCCCGCCCTGACCTGAGTCACGATCCCCTGTTCCGACCCCCGCACGACCTCGGCCTGCAGATTTTCAAAGCGGCGCGCAGCCCCGAGAGCCACGATCACGTTCGGCTTGAACAGAGGCTGCTCGATCGACAGGGTAGAGTTCCACTGGTTGTCCGCCCCGAACTGGACCGGCAGGAACTCACCCGGCTCGCCGCCGAAGATCTCGGCCGGCAGGAAGCTGACCGGGGCCGCGATGTTCCGCTGGTACGACCCGTTGAGGTCGATCGACGGCATCACGCTGCTCCACGCCTCGGAGACCTGCTCCTGGGACGTGACGTACGCCTCTCGAGCCACCGTGAGGTCCCGATTCTTGTCCAGCGCGAGACGCACCAGATCCGAAAGGCCATCCTGACCCGCGGTGATCGGCTCGCCGGTCTGCCACTGCTGCCCTGCGATCGGGCCGGCCGTTACGGCCAGCGCAAGCGCGAACATCACTGCACTTCTATTCATGGTCCGCATTCCGCGGTTGTTGTTGTCGTTCATCCCCACCCGTCCCGTCGCATTGTGTTCATAGGTCACGATCGGCTAGACGCCGACTCCCCGCTCCTCTGCAAGGCGCGCTTCCATCTCCGTCTTGAACTCGTCCGTCCCTACGCCTGCCATGAGCCGCATCCCGGACGCCCTGAACAGCGGCCGGAACTCCTCGGCGGTGACAGGCAGACAGCCCTCATGAAACAGCTGGATCATCCCGTGGGCGTGCGCCCACATGGTGATCGAGGTCATCTCCGGATCTCCTTCCTTGAGAATTCCGGCCTGCATGCACTCGCGCACCCGATCATTCCAGAACTGATGGATCCCGGCCTGCATCGCCTCGATATCCTCCGGCAACGTGTCCATGCCCAGTTGCTCGGGCGCGGTGTGCATGATGCCGTACCACCGCGGATGCTCCAGCACGAAGTCGAGATAGCGCTCACCGGCGCCCTGGAAGCGTGCCAGCGGAGTCGGTTCGCCCAGTGCTCCATAGAGGTACCGGGAAAAGACCCGGTGAGCCTCGCGCAGAACGTCGGTCAGGACAGCTTCACGACCTTCGTAGTGCCGATAAATGGCAGGCGCGGTTACACCGACCTCGCGCGCGAGCTTCCGCATGGAAAAGCCGTCGAGTCCCTGCTCCAGATAGAGGTCACAGGCGCAGGTCAGGATTCGGTCGCGTTGATCAGACATAGTGAACAGTGTAAACACGACGAGTCAACAGGTCAACGAAACACTCCCTACGGATCAGTGATACCGTCAGTTTCACAGCGAACACCGTTAAGCACCCAAAGGTGCAAGCTTGATCAAAGGGTTCTCGAGGTGGGCCGCAGGCCCGCCCCGCTCCGCTACCCGCGTGCCCAGGGAGCAGCGCTGCAACGCTAGAGAATGGCGTCGAGATAGAGGTCCAGACGGAAGCCGGTCGGATCGTCCAATCCGCAGCCGCCGTCGATACGGATCAAACCGTCGATGATCGATAGACCCGCGCCGACCGA
>JBDGVS010000166.1:0-6075 GCA_039585535.1 Gemmatimonadota bacterium
ATTCTGTTCACGAGCAACGGCGCTACCGAGCTACCTCTCGACCTCATTGGTGCTCAGGACGACGGCTCGGGCATGACGGTATCGAGCGTGACGTCGGACGGAACTCCACTGACCTTCGCGCACGAAGGCGACGTGCTGCGAATCACCCTCCCGGCTGCGGGGCGTTCGGGTGAACGGCTCGATATATCCGTGTCGTATTCCGGCGTGCCCGGCGCCGGACTTCAGGCGGGACCGAACAGCTACGGCGATCGGACCTTTTTCAGCGACAACTGGCCCAACCGGGCACGGCACTGGCTCCCGACGGTGGACCACCCGTACGACAAGGCGACCAACGAGATGCTGGTGACGGCGCCTGCCCACTACCAGGTCGTGTCGAACGGGCTGATGATCGAGCAGACCGACGGTGCCGAGGGCACGCGGCTGACGCACTGGCGCCAGTCCGTACCCATCTCCACCTGGCTCTACGTGCTCGGCGCCGCCCGCTTCGCCGTCCAGCAGGTGGACGACTTCCAGGGCGCACCGATTCAGACCTGGGTCTACCGCCAGGACCGCGACGCCGGCTTCTACGACTTCGCAGTGCCCACCAAACAGGCGATGGAGTTCTACGACGATCGCGTCGGGCCCTACGCATACGAGAAGCTCGCCAATATCACCTCCCCCGTGACCGGCGGAGGCATGGAGGCGGCGTCGGCCATCATGTACCACGAGTCCTCCGTCACTGGAGAACGCACGGTCCGCTGGAGGAACGTGATCATCCACGAGGTCGCACATCAGTGGTTTGGGAACGCGGTAACCGAGTCCGACTGGGACGATGTGTGGCTGAGTGAGGGCTTCGCCACCTACTTCACTCTCCTGTTCATCGAACACGCGTACGGACGAGACGAGTTCGTCGACGGACTACGAAGCTCCGCCGACCGGGTCTTTACCCAGTACGAACAGGAACCGGAGTACCGCATCGTCCACGACGACCTCTCGGACATGAGTCGGGTGAGCAGCGGCGCCACCTACCAGAAGGGCTCATGGATACTCCACATGCTTCGGAGCCAGCTCGGCGACGAGGCGTTCTGGTCGGGGATCCGCGCTTATTATGCTCGCCACATGAATGCGAACGCGACGACTGCGGATTTCCGCACGGCGATGGAGGCCTCTTCCGGGGTCGATCTCGAAGACTTCTTCCAGCAGTGGCTCTACAGCGGAGGGAATCCGAGACTCGAAGGGTGGTGGGAGTACGACGCGACGGCACGGGCCATCCGGATCGAAATCAACCAGACCCAGACGGCAGGTCCGACCTTCGCCTTCCCACTCGAGATCGGAATTTCGTTCAATGATGGTGCGGCAATGAACGCGACCGAGTCCGTAACGGTCGACGGACGATTCCATCGATTCGTGATTCCCGCCGATCGTGAGCCCTCGGAAGTCACGCTCGACCCGAATGTGAAGGCATTGTTCGAAGCGGACTTCGGACACCGAAGCGGGCGGTAGACTCATGACCGCACGAACCGCCTCTCCGATCCTGGTGCTCTTCGCCCTCCTTTCGGGATGCTCGCAACCCTCCTTCGATCTCGTGATCGAGAACGGTCGCGTGATCGATCCGGAGACGGGGTTCTTCGAGATCGCGAATGTCGGCATCAATGGCGGCACGATCATCGCGATCTCCTCGGAGGCGATGGATGGCCTACGGGTCATCGATGCAACGGGACACATCGTTGCCCCGGGGTTCGTGGACCTGCATGAGCACGGCAATGAGGACGTGGCATACGGGTTCATGGTGCGTGACGGCGTCACGACGGCGCTCGAACTCGAGGTCGGCACGGGTGACGTCGACGGCTGGTACGCGGCGCGTGCTGGCGGAGCCCGCGTGAACTACGGGGTGAGCATCGGGCACGTTCAGGTACGGATGGACGTCATGGACGACCCCGGCGACGGCCTCGTCCCAGTTGGAATAGGTGGCTATGCCGCTGCGTCGGACGAACAGCTGATGGAGATGGAGACTCGGATACGGGAGGGGCTCGACCGGGGTGCCCTCGCTGTCGGCTTCGGAAGTGCCTACACCCCCGGCGCCACGATGTCTGAGATCCAGCAGATGTTCGCCATCGCTGGAGAGTATGCCTCCACGATCCACATCCACATGCGCAGTGGTCTGGCCGGCCTCGATTCGACAATCACCGCGGCACGCGAAGCCGGTGCGCCCCTCCATGTGGTTCATGTGAATTCGAGCGCCGGCGCGCGGATCGGTGACTTTCTGGAGCACATCGAACGGGCCCGGGAGGCAGGCCAGGACGTCAGCACCGAGACCTACCCATACGGAGCCGGGATGACCGAGATCACCTCGGCCCTCTACGACGACTGGGAGACGTGGTCCGACGAGAGGTTCGAGAGGATCCAGCTCGTCTCGACGGGCGACCGAGCAACCCGTGCGACGTTCGGGGCCGCTCGCGAGGCTGGTGGATACGTAATCAGCCACGGGCGCACGGAGGAGATGACCGCCACTGCCGTCGCGAGTCCGCTGACCATGATTGCCAGCGACGGCTTCATGGTGGACGGCAGAGGGCACCCCAGAACTTCCGGGACGTACGCGAAGGTCCTCGGAAGGTATGTACGCGACGAGGGCCTCCTGACCATCGAAGAGGCGGTCGCGAAAATGACGATCCAGCCAGCTCAACGGCTCGAATCACGCGCGCCCGACTTCGCACGAAAGGGACGTCTTCAGCCCGGAATGGACGCCGACGTGACGATCTTCGATCCCGCGACCATCATCGACCGGTCGACCTACGTGGACGCTGCGATCCCCTCCGTCGGCATCCCCTTTGTGATCGTAGGTGGCACGGTCGTAGTGGATGGCGGAGAGCTTACCGAAGCACGGCCAGGCAACCCGGTGCGAGCTCCGATCCGGTAGCTCTCTCCCCCACCCCGCACGGTGAGGAGTTGCCCCTGTAAGAGATCTCGCGTGTCGGTGGCATTGCCGGGTCGGACCGGGTATCCGCATTATCCCGCCCCTCATCGAGAGGTTGTCACAGGCCATTCCCCGAGTCCCCGCCCCAATGTCCCGGATCCCACGACTGCACGCGCCGAGCGCTCTTCTCGTCTTACTGGCCCTGGTGGCCAGCATGGGTCTCTCCCCCATCGGGGTCGAAGCGCAACTCGACCTCGAAGCGCTTCAGGATGAGGCGGTCGAGTGGGTACAGGAGTACATCCGCCTCAACACCATCAACCCGCCGGGGAACGAGATACTGGGCGCGGAGTTCTTCGCCGGGATCTTCGAAGCCGAAGGGATCGAGTACGAGATCGCCGAGTCTGCCCCCGGTCGAGGGAATGTCTGGGCGAAACTCGAGGGTGGCGACGAACCCGGCATCGTGCTGCTGCACCACATGGACGTCGTCCCGGCAGATGAACGGTACTGGACCAGCGATCCCCTCTCCGGCGAGCTACGAGACGGGTACGTCTACGGGCGCGGGGCACTCGACACGAAGACGAGTGGGATCCTCCACCTCGCCGCCTTCCTCGCCCTCCACCGGACCGAGACCCCGCTTACGCGTGACGTCGTGTTCATGGCGACGGCGGATGAGGAGGCCGGCGGCTTTTTCGGAGCAGGGTGGCTCGTCGAGAACCGGCCGGAGCTCTTCGATGACATCGGCTTCCTGTTGAACGAAGGCGGCGGGGGGAGTGACGTCGACGGGACTGTGAACTTCGGTCTCGAGGTCACACAGAAGGTGCCCTACTGGCTCCGTCTCACAGCGACAGGTCAGCCGGGACACGGGTCACGCCCACTGGTCACGTACGCATCCCTGGAGTTGATCGAGGCGCTGGAGCGCTTCCGACTGCACGCGTTCACGGCTCGCGTGATTCCGGCCGTACATACGCACCTTTCGGGTATCGCAGACCGGCACCCGGAACCCTGGCGGACACGATTCGCCGACATGGCCTCGGCAATCCAGGACCCGGCAGTGCTTCCCGAGCTCCAGGTCTATGACCCCGGCCTGCACGCACTTCTGCGGAACACGTGCTCCATTACTCGCTTCGAAGGCAGCAACAAGATCAACGTCGTCTCGCCGGAGGTCGCTGCCGAGATCGACTGTCGTCTGCTCCCCGACCAGGACCCCGAGAGCTGGCTGACAGAGGTCCGGTCGGTCCTGGGGCCCGCAATCGACGTCGAAGTGTTGATGGGCTTCACTCCGGCGGTGTCGTCGACGGATACCGACCTGTACCGCACCGTTCGGGAAGTGACGCTGGAGTCGTTCCCTGACGCCGGTTTCGTACCGCAGGTGGTCGGGGGCTTCACGGACAGCCACTTCTTCCGAGATCTGGGAATCACGAGCTACGGATACGCTGCGACGGCGACCCCGGCCGAAGACTCGGGTGGAGTGCACGGGAACGACGAGAGGGTTACCGAAGAAAACATCCGGCGTGGGGTCGAGATGACGCTCCGAATCCTGGAGCGCTTCGCGGCAACCCGTCCGGTAATGCAGTAGCAGGACTGACCCCAGACACCGGCCTCGATCGACGGGGCATTAGCGAAGGAGCAGACTGATATGGCTGACCAATACGAAGTCGCATCCCTGGAGCCCCGCGAGCTCGTTCCCGGACATCACGGGCGCTTCATCCACACCGAGCACACGACTCAGGTCTACTGGCAGATCGAAGCCGGGGCGCTCCTGCCCGAGCACAGCCACCCCGCCGAGCAGATCGCCCACGTGCTCGAAGGCCGGTATGAGCTCACCGTCGACGGCGAGCTGTTCTCGTTGAAGGAAGGGGATGTGCTCGCCATCCCGGGCGGCGCAGTGCACTCCGGTGTGGCGAGGACGGATTGCCGGATCATCGATGTGTTCTCGCCCGTCCGTGAGGAGTACCGGTGAAAAGAGCGGCGCTCCTGTGGCCGTTCGCCGTCGCGGCGGTAGCCGCCGTGACGGTGGGTCAGCTGCGCACCGATGCGCCGACCCCGACTCAGGACGCCTTGGAAGCGGCGGGGCCGAGCTCGGAAGAAGTGGAGCGCTGGCCGCCGATCGCCACCTTCTCGATTCTTGGTTATGACCCCGAGACGGGGGAGGTGGGGGGCGCTGTTCAGTCGCGGGTTTTCTCTGTCGGGAACGGCGTGCTCTGGGCCGAGGCCAACGTGGGTGTCGTGGCTACTCAAGCCATCGTCGATGTCAGCTACGGACCCCAGGGGATCGAACTGCTGCGTTCGGGAATGGCCCCAGAGGACGTGGTTCGCACAATCCTGGCGAACGATCCGAATCCGCGTCCTGAGAGATGGACGATCGAAGGGCGGCAGTTCTCGGTGATGGATGCCGCCGGGAACGTGGCAACGCACACGGGGCAGCAGGCCTCTACATGGGCGGGCCACCGGGTCGGCGAGCATGTATCAGCCCAGGGCAACATTCTGGCGGGGCCCGCAGTGGTCGATGGTATGGTCGAGGCGTTCGAGGCGACCGAGGGTCACCTGTCACTGCGCCTTGTGGCCGCGCTCGAGGCCGGCCAGGCCGCGGGCGGCGATACACGAGGCATGCAGTCGGCGGCCATCCTCATCGTGAAAGAGGACGGAGGCGTATGGCTCAACAACGATGTCGTGCTACGCCTCCAGGTCGACGATTCGGACCAGCCAATTGCGGAGCTCCGGCGCCTGGTGGAGATCGCGGCCCGTCAGCGGGAGCGCATTCGAGGACGCTGACCGAAAGCCAAAGGGCCGCAGGAGCAGTCGCCCCCGCGGCCCTCGGTGCTTCGAGTCTTCAGTGACGCCCGATCAACCCCGGTCGATCTCGACGATCGACTGGGCCAGGTCGGCCTCGAGCCACATCGTCACCTGACGGTCACGATCATTGTCCAGTGGGCTCGTCTTGATCCCGAACTCGTCAGCAATTGCCGACCATGCCGTCGTGATCGGAAAGACCTTGATGCGGTATTTGTCCGCCGAGACATCGGCCGGTACTGCGATCGTGCGAAGCTGACCACGGGCGATGCGACCGAGGCTGTGCAACTTTCCCTCAGCGTCCTCCGCGTACACACGAACCGCCGAGAGGTGATTGTTCACCACGTAGATCTCGGTGTCGTTCCTGACTTCAGGCTCGCCCGTCTGGGCTG
>JBDGVS010000167.1:0-6046 GCA_039585535.1 Gemmatimonadota bacterium
CGCGTCGATGGTCCGGATCGGTGTGATTTCACCAACCAGGATGTCCGCCTGCTGGTTGTCGAGCACGGTCACCTGCGGTGAGGCCTCGACGTCGCTGAGCTGCACGGCCGAGAGAGCGTCGATGAACGCTACCAGTTGATGACGGCCCATCACCAGCGAAGTCAGGATCTGAAGCGTCGGTGCCGTTACACGAGCGGTGGCATTACCGAGCGCTGCCACGGAGTTCCCTCCAAGGGCGACCACTGGCTCCGTAACGGCCTGCAGGTTCCCATCTCCGTTCAGGTCCGCCTGACCCGACGTCAGCGTGTTGAACTGATTTCCGCGCGAGTCTTTCAACTCGTATGTGACACCGAGCTCATCGAGGTCGGTCCGATTCACGAAGATGATCTTCGCCTGGATCGACACCTGTGGGGTTTCCACATCCAGCTGCCCGATCAGTGCGGCGATATCGGTATGGATCCGCTGAATGTCGGAAACGATGAGCGTATTCGTCGACTGGCTGACGGTAACGTTCCCGCGCTCGGTGAGCAGTGGCGAGACGGCACCCTGCGCCTCCGTCGCCGTGGCGTAGGAGATGCGATACGCCCTCGTGAGAACGACTTCGATCGCCTCGCGGTCGTTGAGATCCGAGATGTTGTCGACCCGGATGATTCCATACTCATCTTCGTCGGCCGCGAGACCCTGACCCTGTAGGATCGTACGCAGCGCGACGTCCCACGGCTGATCGTTGATATCCGCAGTGACGAATTGTCCGGTGACGTTCGAGCCCGGAACAATCGACTTCCCGGAGAACGCCGCGAACGCGAGCAGCACGTCGTTGATCGGGGCTTCGGTCCATGTCACCGAGATGCGGCGAGCCTCCTGAACCACAGGCGCCTGGCTCACCGGCACGAGAGTCGTAGGATCGAAGCGCTCCATCGCTCCAGACGACCACGGCTCGAAGTCACCGGTCGGATTCTCGAGAGAGATCCGCAACCCGCGCGGATCCTCAACCACCGTATACCCGAGTGCGCGGTCGAGCACAAAGACGACGCGAACGACGTCCTCTGAATACTGACTCGTGCGCATGGAGACGATTCCACCGCGATTGACAGCGGCGAAGTCGTCTTGGGGGAGAGCATGGTTCGCACCCATGAGGTCCACCACCAGCCGGTGGGGGCCCTCCATGGTGAAGTCGCGGAACTGGACTCCGCCATCTACAGAGATGAGAACACTCGTCTGCGAGGCCATCGGCGTAATCGTCACTTCCGTGACGGGTCCACCGAGGGCCAGGAGCGCGCCCGCCCAAAGAGCGAACAACGAGGTCATGGGGTGCCTCCCTGGCGCCTAGAAATAAAGTTCATGGTGCGACGCTCGATAGCGTCGAATTCCTGCACATCGAGAATGACGGCATCACGGCGGATCTCGACGATCGTCGCGTTACCGATACGCTCACCGACTTTCAGGTAGAAGGCATCGCCCGCTACCGGAGCCGTAGTTCCATCATCATTCACCACCACGCCGCCGGTGCTGAGCACCGCAACGCTGTTCGTCCCATCCGGTGCGAACATGATCCCGATCAAGCTGAGATCTTCGAAGCGTAGTTCGCCCCCCGGTCCACTCAAGGGTCGGAACGGGTTCCGTCGGGTAAACGACGGATAGTCGAACACCTCGCGCTCGAACACGAGTTCGGCGTCCGGAGCCGGCTGTTGCGGCGGTGGCGCATCTTGCGCACCTACCGCCGGAGCAGTGAGGAGCAGCGCCAAGGCACAGCCAAGGGTCAATCGGGTCGTCGTCATGCGCCGTCTCCGGGCAGCTCCGTCGGAAGGGAGGCCTGGTCGGGGAGTACGTACGTCTCGATGCGGAAGGTCGCCTGAACCGGGAATTCCATACCTGGCCGGCTCTGCGGCTGTCCGAAGATCGACAGATCTACCTGGACAGGCGTAACGATCCGCGACAGGCTCGCGACCTGTGTCAGGAAGCGGCCTACGTCGTGGTATTCGCCCACCACGGTCATCTGATAGCTGGTCTTCGTGTAGGGCCCGGCGACCTCAGGCGGCTCAGGGTCGAGGCCCAGCACGTCCACGCCGGCGATACGCGCCTGCCCCTGAATGTCATTCAGGAGGGAGGCGACTTCTTCCTGACCCGGAATCAACTCTTCGAGTCGATCAACGTGTCGCGTGTACTGATCCATCCGGCGGCGGAGCTCGTCTACACCCCCGCGGGCGATGACCACCTGGGCTTGGCGATTTCGGACGTCGAGCGTCTCCAGATGATCTCGTGCGACGTCGTTCTCTTCGGTGCGCGGGGGCAGGTAGAACTGGTTGAACAGAACGGCCAGCGCCAAGACGCCAATGCCTCCGAGCATCCAGTTTCGCTGTGTCGGGTCAGTCGGGTTATACCAGGCCATGATTAGTTCCCCGGTCCGGCTGTCTGCGCCTGAGCCATCCCGTCCTCGAAGAGCGGCACCGACTCGAGCTCGCCGATCGGAGGCTGGTCGTACGTGAGTGTCATCTCGAAGAGAAAAACCAGATCGTTCGGATTCCCTTCGGAGGCGACCTCCTGGATCGTCTCGGGGTTCACACCCCGCAAGAAGCGGGATGCCTCGAGGCGATTCATGAAGTTGGTGATCGCGAAGATCGATCCTGCCCGGCCAGTGATTCTGACTTGAGGGCCTGCACCCTGGTACAGAACTTCACGCAGCCACGTGTAGTCGGGCACGGCTGAGGCGATCTCGTCGATAAGGTGGGGCCACACGAAGCGACCGCGATCGATCTCCTGAATCACCGCCACTCTGGCTTCGATCGAATCGCCCTGCGCCTGAAGCTGCTCAATCTGGCCGATCACGCCCGCATTCTGGATCGAGTCCTGAATTGCGACGTCGAGTTGCACACCCAGCTCTTCCGTTTCCGACCGGAGGCTGAAGAAAGAAAAGCCTATGTACCCGAAAGCGAGCATGGCCGCCACGGCGAAGAAGATCTGGTAGCGATCCGCAGCTGCAGAGCCGCCACCACCGCCGCCGCCACCGCGGAGGTTTTTGATTCCGGCGACCAGGCCAGCGAGCGGATTGCCGCCTCCGCCACTGCCCTTCTTGCCGCCTGGCAGAAGATTGACTTCGATCACGGTACGCTGTCCTCGTCCTTAGGCCCGGAGGGCGAGCCCGAGTGGCAAGAGAAGCATCGGCGCCGCTTCATCGAGCGAGAAACCCATCGCCGCATCCTGTCGCACCGGGACACGCTCGAAAGGATTGACTATCTGAGTCTCGACGTTCATCCGCTGTGACAGCGTCTGGCTCATGCCCGGGATGCGGGCCCCGCCGCCACTGAGGAAGATTCGTCCGACTGAATTGCCGTCTTCTCGCGTCATGAGAAACGCGCTTGCACGTTCGATGCCGACCGCGACTTCGTCGGCCGAAGCCTGCACGAAAGATTCGAGATCAGCCGTAGTCTCGCGGGCCTGAACGACGTCCTCGGCCTGCTCCGCCGTAAGTCCCCGTTCCCGCTGGAGGTCTTCGCGGATTTTCCGGGAGCCAAAGGGGATGTCTCGCGTAAGGATCGGGACACCGTTCTCGAGGATCGAAACGTTCGTCGTCTCGTGCCCGACATTGACCAGTGCCACGATGCCGTCCTGCGCATCCGGGTAGTTGTGCTCGAAGGCGTTATGAAGCGCGAATGCATCGACGTCGATGACCACAGGTTCGACGCCCGCGTCCTGCAGGAGCCCAACCTTGTTGTCGATCAACTCGCGCTTGGCCGCCACGAGGAGGACATCCATCTGGAGCCCGTCGCCGTTCGGGTCGAGGATCTGGAAATCCAGCTCGACGCTCTTGATATCGAAGGGGACATGCTGCTCAGCCTCCCACTTGATCACCTCACGAGCGTCGGACTCCTTCATCCGATCCATCTCGATCTTCTTGATGATCACGTCATGGCCGCCTACGGCAGTCACAACCTCCGCACTCTTCATCCCGAGCTCCTGGAAGAGACCGAGAACGGCGTCGGAGACCAGACCATAATCCATGATCTCGCCCTCGACGATGGCGTCGGGAAGAAGCGGGCGCATCGCGACTCGAACCACCTCAGGCTGATCGCCCGAGTGGTCGACTTCCACGACTTTCACGAAACCGGACCCGATGTCGAGACCGATGACGGTGCGCTTTCGTCCGAAGAGGCCCATTCTCCGCCTTCACGCGAGAGGATGCGAGCAGAATTTTCCTGCGAATGTCGAAGCCAGATTACCACAGAAAGTCGAGCCATGTCAAGAACAAAATGCCCACCCCCCGAAAGGCAAAAATCAGTAAACATTTGATTTGACGGATGGCTGCGAAGACCGTGGTCGAACACCGACCCACTATCCGTCCAGGCGGATCCATCGAACGGGAGTAATCGGCATCACATAGCCGAGCGAAGCCACACGGAACGCCGCCTCCGCCCAGCATCGCGACCCGACGACCGAAGCCTCTCTCGCGAGGGAGACGCCGCCCCGCCCGGCGATCACCCCGGTGACTTCGGATCGTCCTTCGAGGCGCACTCCGCCCTCGGCAAGGATCGCTCCGAACAACTGGGTATCGCGCAGTGTGATATCGCCACGGGCCAGGACGAGCGCCTGGCCCACACCCCCGGCGAGCACGACCCCCGGCCCGACCTCCACGACAGGCAGGAAGTCCCGACAGGGTGCAGCAATTCCATACGGATCGCCCCAGTTCAAGGGGCTCTCGAGGCAAACGCCGAAACGCGCGGTCGGCGTCGGAGTGCCCTGGACCAACAGCTGGGCGTCCGCCCGAGCGACCAACGAATCGAATGGAAACAGCCCCAGGGTGACGGCGCTGGAGTCGACATCTGCGCGCCAGGGCAGGAGCGGCCGCTCCTCGAGGTCGTCGGCCGAACACCCCCCCGGTGGAGCTGGCTGGTCCTCGGCGACTCCGTCAATCGCCGCCACCCGCGAGAGCCCATCCATCGCCGCCGTGCCTCCGGTTACGACCACCGCACCGATAGCCTCGACTCGGGTCGCGGGGTCGACCCGCCATATCGGCACCGCCATCGCTCGGCGGGCAGCGCCATCCTCTGCCCAGCCCTCCGCCAACCAGATCTCTCTCGAGATTTGCCGGAGTCGCGCGCGCCAACGCGCGGTCCCGTCGCTGCCAGTGAGCGAGTCCGTGGCGACGACGCCAACTTCCGAAGACGGTACCCGCACGCTCTCAATGGCGGCAACTACAGCCCCTTCGGACAAGAACTCCAGGCGCAACAACCGAGCTGCGCTCCGCGAAGCCTGCAGTTCGGCTCGTGCGAGCACGAACACCCCGTGCGCGAGGAGCACGCCAGCCAGAGACAGCAGCACGGCGGTTACCAGCGCCGCTCCAGCACGTCGATTCGTCATCGGCTTTCGGGCGGAGTCGCCACCTTCACGGTGATCTCGCCACCAGGCCCCATGGGGAGAAGCGCCCTGAGGGCACCGAGTGTGTCGATCAGCCTGGCCCCGGCGAGCACCTCCTCCGTGAGCGGCTGCCGCCCACCCCTTCCGCGTCGATACCGGAGCGCTCCTTCCGAGAGGTGGTATGAGCCTGCTTCGAACAACATGAGGACCGCCGGAGCCTCCGGGAACGGCGCAACGGTCCAACGCTCGACGCGTGTTTCTGCACTGTCCCCAAGAGCCCAACCGATCTGGCATGACGCGTTCCGGGACCACGACGTCAGCGCAAACACCCGCCATTCGCCGAGCTCACTCAGGATCAAGACCGAGTCTTTTCCAGGCTCGGGACGTCGGCCTACACGCCGCCTCACGACGATCGAGGAGTCCGTCGGTGCAGCACAGACGGTGCCCACGGCGCGGAACGCTCGCAGACGAACGGAGTCCGGGGGATGAGGCGCCCAATCCACCCCGGCAAGTCCACCACGTACTTCGGAAGTCAGTACGGTCCGGGTCGAGCGTAGCGCCGTCACCTCAGCGCTCCGTCGAATCTGACGCTGGCCCGCCACCCTCAGAGTGCCGTACGCGCGAACGGTCATACCGAGAAGCAGGGACGTCAAAAGCAGTGCTGTGACGAGCTCGAGCAGCGTGAAGCCGTCCA
>JBDGVS010000168.1:0-6023 GCA_039585535.1 Gemmatimonadota bacterium
CCCGAACACCCTCGAGAGGTCGCGCCGTCACGCCCGTCAGTGGCCGCGGAACTTCGGAGTGCGCTTTTCCAGAAAGGCCGAGCGGCCCTCACGATAGTCGTCCGTCTCAAACGCCTCGTGGGCCTCCTCACGCTCCGCCTCGGTGAGTGGCTTCTGCTCCATCATCCGGCGGACGAACTTCTTGTGCCATCGGTTCACGAGGGGGGCACCCGCCGCGATCCGGGCTACGAGGCCGTAACCCTGTTCGACGACGGTACCCGTCGGGTGCACTCGATTCACCAGCCCCACGACCTTCGCTCGCTCAGCTCCGATCAGCTCCCCACTCAGGAGGATCTCCAGCACGGCGCCGGGCCCGATCAGCTGGATCAGCGGCTCGATTTCATCGTGTGACATGGTGAGCCCCAGCCGATTGATCGGCGCCCCAAAGCGACTCGACTCCTCGCAGACACGAAGGTCACAGCACGCGGCGATTTCCAGGCCACCGCCGACACACAGTCCCTCGATGATCGCGACGGTCGGATGCCGACATGTCCGGACGGCCGTCATCGCATCGGTGATGGCCGCCGAGTACGCCCGCACGTCGTCCGGCGACGATCGCTGTGTCGCAAAGGCCCCGATGTCCGAACCGGCGGAGAAGGCCCGGCCGCCGGTCCCACGGACCGCAATGCACTCAATCTCTTCCCGCTCGGAAAGCTCCCGGAAGGCGTCGCCGACAGCCCGCCATCCCTCGACGTCGAGGACGTTGTGACGCTCCGGGCCATCGAGCCGCACCGTTGCGATCGGTACGTCGATCTCGACGACCACACGATCACTCATCGGTAGAGAAGCTCCACCAGAGCCATCGGCACGACGGGTACGTACGTCACGAGCAACAGCATCGAGACAAGAACCGCGATGAACCACAAGTTCACTTTGCTGACCTCCCATATGTCCGCCTTGGCCACCGAGCATGCAGTGACGAGGACGGAAGCAACGGGCGGAGTCTGCTGGCCAATACCGAGATTGAGCGTCACCACGAGTCCGAAGTGCACGGGATCGATGCCGGCGGCCTGCACCAGCGGCATCACGATCGGTACTACCAGGATGATCGCTGCGGCCGAGTGGAGAAAGAGTCCTATCACGAGGAAGAAGCCATTGAGGAGCAGGAGGATGGCCCAGCGCTCCTGCGTGAGCCCCATGATTCCCTCGGCTACGCGCTGCGGAACGCGCACCTCCGTGAGGTAATCTCCAAGCAATGCAGACGCCGCCACGAGCAACATGACGACCGCCGTCTGCTGTCCGCCCTCGAGCATCGCCTGCTTCAACTGCGGCCAGTCGAGCTCTCGATAGACGAGCCCACCGATCAGGATGCTGGCGACGACCGCGAGCCCCGCGCCCTCGGTGGCCGTCACCCAACCCGAGAAGATCCCGCCCAAAATGATCACGGGCAGGAAGAGCGCCCAGCCAGCCTCCTTGAACGTCTCCCAGACCCGGCTCATCCGGAATGCCTGCTCACGCGGGAAGTCATGCTTCCGAGCCAGTCCGTACGCGACGACCATCATGAGGACGCCACCCAGCACCCCTGGCACGATCCCGGCCACGAAGAGCTCCACGATCGAAGAGCCTGACATCACCCCGTAGATGATCATCGGGATCGACGGGGGAATGATCACGGCGAGCGTGGCGGACGACGATGTGACGGCAGCCGCAAACGCCTTGGAATACCCCTTCTTCCGCATCGCAGGAATGAGGATCGAGCCGAGCGCCGCGACGTCGGCCACGGCCGAGCCACTGATTTCCGCGAAGAAGAGCGACGCGCTGATCGTGACCATCGCGAGGCCACCGCGGATGAATCCTACGATCGACGAGGCAAAGGCGATCAGCCGCCGGCTGATGCCCGACGCGTTCATGATCGCGCCCGCGAGGATGAAGAGCGGGATCGCAATCAGCGGGAACGACGTGGCGCCGTCGAACATGACGAGCGCCGTGTTCGGAAGTGACCCTACCCCGTCCGGACCCGCCAGCATCGCCACGACAGCGACGAGTCCGAGCGCGATCGCGATCGGCACGCCGATGATGACCAGCGCGAAGAGGAGAAGAGCGATTCCGAGGAGACTCACTGCTGGCCCTCCTCTGGGTCACTCGACGTCACATCGTCCAGAGTCAGTTCGTCCGGGTCCGGATGGCTGAGAGGACCGGCCAGGACATCCGGCATCGTGAGCAGCTGCGCGATGATGAAGAGCATCGCGCCGATCGGGATCACGGACTGGGCCACCGACATCGGGACCGACGGCAGTGACACGAGCGTCGTCCCGCCCAGGACCGAGAGCACCCGAACGCCAGCCCACGCGAGGACCGCGAAGAAGGCGAGCGTACACACTTCTCCGATCACGACCAGCGTCATGCGGGCGTTGCCCGAGAGACGATCGACGAGCGTGGGCATCCCGATATGCGCCCGGTGCAACGCCGCGAGTGCCGCCCCATAGTAGGTGAGCCAGGCGAGCAGGATCGACGCCACCTCGTCGTACCAGATCAGCGAGGCGCCCGCCTTTCGGAAGCCCACGCCCACCAGGACCACGAGCGCCAGCGAAATCATGAGCACGAGAACGACGGTCTCGAGGAACTTCCCGAGACCGGCCTTCGCCCTCATCCTGGGCGATCGGGCAGAACCCTCAACCGACTCGGTCAGCGCATCCCCGCCGACTCGGCTCGCTGGAGGAGACCTCCGCCACCCTCGACGCTGGTGGCGTACTCCTGGTACATGGACCGACTCGCCTCGAGGAAGGGGCCTCGGTCCGGGATGTTCACCGAGACGCCTTCCGCACGAATCAGATCGAGCAGATCGGAATCGAGACGCGCCGCCGTCTCATGCACGAAGGTCTGTGCCGCTCGCGCCTCCTCCTCGAGGATCGCCCGCACCTCCGGCGGGAGCCCGTCCCACCCCGATGGCGACACGACGACGTACGCCGGCGTATACACGTGGCTCGTCATCGACAGGTACTCCTGCACTTCGAAGAGCTTGGAGCCCCAGATCTGCGCGAGAGGATTTTCCTGCCCGTCGATGACGCCGGTCTGTAGACCGATAAACACCTCCGACAGCGCCATCGGCGTCGGATTCGCACCCAGGGCCTGGAATAGCTTCAGCCGCCACACACCGCTCGGGGTGCGCAGCTTCACGCCTGCGAGATCCGCTGGCGTCTCGATCGCCCGGCGGCTGTTCGTGACGTGCCGGAATCCGTTCTCCCAAAGAGCCAGAATCCGGTACCCCTGGCTCTCTGCGAGCGGCGCGAGCTCGGGCCATACCACGGCCTCTTCGATCGCCTTCATGTGTTCGCGGTCACGGACCAGATACGGCATCTCGAACAGCCCGAACTGGTCGATCTGCGACGACATGATCGTCGACGGTAGAGCAAAGTCGACCGTGCCGAGCTTGATCTTCTGGAGCAGGAGCTCGTCGCCACCCAGCTGACTCGATCCATACGTCACGACCTCCCACCCCTCGGGGAGACGAGCGTTGGCCCGCGTCGCGAACTCTTCGGCCGACAGCGCGAACAGTGATCCCGGCTCCCCGACGTGTCCGAACTTGAGCTCGCGCGGTGTCGACGCGTCCCCCGAGCAGCCGGCGAGGGTGACGGAAACCATCGCCGCAGCGATCCACATCGCAGTACGCCTCATTCTGCCCGCTCCTTGTCGGTGAGTACGTGCATCGCGGCGTCGAGCCCTCCGCGCTGATGGGGAATCTCCGCCACATCGAGTCCCATCTCGACGCCGGCAAGCGTGCCCATCAGAGAGAGTGCGTTCAGGTCGCCGAGGTGACCGATGCGGAACACCTTGCCCTTGTACTCCCCGAGCCCCGTTCCGAGCGACATGTCGAAGCGGTCGAGAATGGTGGCCCGCAACGCATCGGCATCGTGCCCGTCCGGCACGATCACCGCAGTCGCTGCCCGGCTCGACTCTTCCGGATCGAGGGCGAAGACCTCGAGCCCCCACGCCTCGACCGCGGCGCACGTGGCACGGGCGAAGCGATCGTGCCGAGCGAAGACTCGTTCCAGCCCCTCCTCTTCGAGCATCGCCAAAGCCTCTTCGAGCCCATACAGGAGATTGGTCGCAGGCGTGTAGGGAAATGCGCCGCGCTCATTCGATGTGAGCTGCGCCGTCCAGTCCCAGTAGGAGCGAGGAAGGCCAGCGCTGGCGTGCGCCTCCATCGCGCGTGGTCCCGCAGCCATCACCGAGAGTCCCGGCGGCAGCATCAGCCCCTTTTGAGATCCCGAAATCGTCACGTCGACGCCCCACTCGTCGTGCCGAAGATCGGTCACCGCCAGCGAGGACACCGCATCCACATAGAGCATGGCCGGATGACCACTGGCATGCATCGCACGTGCGATCGCCCCGACGTCGGTGGTCACGCCCGTGGACGTCTCGTTGTGGACCACGATGACCACTCGGATCTCGTGAGCGGAGTCGGCACCGAGCAGTGCTACCACCGCCTCCGGGGTGACTCCGCGGCGGGAATCCCAGGGCTGCACACGCACGTCGATCCCGAAACGCTTCGCGACGTTGATCCAGCCCTGCGCAAAGAAGCCCTGTTCGAACGCGACCACGGTGTCGCCCGCAGACAGCGTGTTCACGATCGCGGCCTCCCACGCCCCGCTGCCCGACGCCGGATAGATGAAGACGTCGCGCTCGGTCTGGAAGACACGCCGCATCCCGTCGAGCAGGCGGTGGGTCAACTCCTCGAATTCGGGGCCCCGATGATCGATGGTCGCCTTCGACATCGCTCGGAGAACACGATCAGGCGTGTTCGTCGGGCCGGGGAGCTGAAGAAAGTGACGACCGCTGCGATAGGTCACGAGCGACAGGTTTCGAGTGCGGGGGTGGCCCGGCGAGGGTAGCTTGCCAGCGACCACGGAGGGGCCAACATACACGCTCCTCGACCGCTCCACACCACCACCATGACCACCAGCCGCATCGCCCTCGGAGACCCCTCGCTGGAGGGCGACATCCGTCGTGCGATCGAGGGGGAGGTACGCTTCGACGCGTTCACGCGCGGTATCTATTCAACCGACGCGTCCCACTACCAGATCGAGCCGCTCGGTGTCGTCTTCCCGCGCACCACCGCAGACGTCGAAGCCGTCCTCGGGATCGCCCGCGAGCGGGGGGTACCCGTGCTGCCGCGGGGCGGAGGCACCTCCCAGTGCGGTCAGACGATCGGTCGAGCGATTGTGCTGGACTGCGCCCGGCACCTCACGCGAATCGATGAGGTGACCTCGGCTGAGTCGGGCACGCCGACGATCGAGGTCGAACCGGGCGTCGTTCTGGACCACCTCAATTCACAGTTGAAGTCGCGCGGCCTCTGGTTCCCGGTGGATCCGTCCACGGGCAGCCGTGCGACGCTCGGTGGAATGGCCGGCAACAACAGCGCGGGAGCCCGTTCGATCCAGTACGGGATGATGGTGGACAACGTTGCCGCACTGGAACTCGTGATGCCCGACGGGCGGAAGGCCACGGTCGGAGCGCATGGGGATGAAGCCTCCAGTCTCCCGCACGAGCTCGAAAAGCTCCGAGCGCTTTACGGGCGTGAGGCGGACGAGATCGCGGCGCGGACCCCCCGCACGATGCGTAACGTCGCGGGCTACAACCTCGATCGGCTGAACCCGGTGCACGAGAACATCGCTCGACTGCTCGTCGGCTCCGAAGGAACGCTGGCCTTCTTCTCGAAGCTACGCCTCCAGCTGAGTCCGCTCCCCGCCCGCAGGGTGCTGGGCGTGTGTCACTTCCCAGGCCTGGTTCACGCGCTCGATTCGGTTCAGCACCTCGTCGACCTCGAGCCCAGCGCCATCGAGCTCGTCGATCAGAACGTGCTTCGGCTCGCCGCGGAGCGTCCCGACTTCCGACGCGCCATGTCGACCTTCGTACAGGACACTCCAGGAGCGCTCCTGCTCGTCGAATTCGCATCTCCCGATGAAGGGGCGGATCTCCGGCCCAAACTCCATGCGCTGTCAGAGCGGGTAGCCGCACTTGGGTATCCGGGCAGCGTCGTCTTC
>JBDGVS010000169.1:0-5982 GCA_039585535.1 Gemmatimonadota bacterium
GCGACTTCGGGCATCTCGACGAGCACGCCCCCGCGTAAGGCATCGGAGCGCTGAGCCGAGTCGCGGAAGTCGCGCAGGACGGCCTCACGATCGTTCACGCGGGCTCGGGGGCCGAACGCATGGCCCTGCAGATTCCGGGCGATGCGCACACGGGTGGAGAGAACGATGTCGGCATGCTCGCCGCTCGCCTCCATCCAGCCGAGGCCGTGATCCGGAATTGCTTCGAAGTCGGTCATCGAGGCATCCCCTCTCGGAGCACACGTGCCATCACGCCGGCTCCATTGAGCGAATCTCGTCCCGAATTTCTGCCGCGCGCTCGAAATCTTCGGAGCGGATCGCTCGCTCCAGCCTGCGTCGCAGTCCGTCGAGACGCTTCTCCATCTCCGAAGCGCTGGGATCGGGAGGCAGGTAGACCTTGCCCACGTGCTTTGTCGCTCGGTGAACACGCCGAAAGAGATCTGGCAACTCAGCCGCGAACGACTCGTAGCACTGAGGGCAACCCAGGCGTCCCGTCTTGCGGAAATCGGCGTGGGTGAGCCCACAGAACGAGCACTCTCCGCCACCCCAATGTGTATCGACAGCCGGATCGTCCGCGATCTGCTTGATCACGTCGAGGAGCGGCATGTCGCCGACGTTGGGACCGGCGTCCAGCCCTTTCTCTGCAGCGCACGACTGGCAGAGATGGTGCGTAGACATCTGGTTGTTCACGATCTGAGTCAGGTGGACCACCGCCTCGGTCGACCCGCACTTCTCACACGACATGTTGGACATGGCGATCGTTACCCCCGACTCACTGCTTCGAGCCGCCCGCCTGCCATGACGAGCTGTCGATCCGCACGCCGCGCGAGATCGAGATTGTGTGTCACCACGACCAACGACAGCGCCTTGCTCTCCCGCAGTTCGAACAGGAGGTCATGGAGCACATCGCTCGTCTCCGTGTCGAGATTTCCGGTCGGCTCATCAGCGAGCAGCACCACCGGGTCGTTGACGAGCGCGCGGGCAACCGCCACCCGCTGTTGCTCGCCACCCGAGAGCTGCCTCGGCTTGTGCGTGACGCGCTCAGCCAGCCCTACATCGGAAAGCAGCGCACGCGCCCGGCGTTCGGCCTCGGCCGGCGGTGTGCGCGCGATCAGGGCGGGCATCATGACGTTTTCCAGTGCCGAGAACTCACGCAGGAGGTGGTGGAACTGGAAGACGAATCCGATCCGGCGATTGCGAACCTGTGCGAGTTCTTCATCGGAGAGCCGGGCCACAGCGCGCCCGCCCACAAGAATCTCCCCGTCCGACGGCCGATCCAGTGCTCCGAGCAGATGCAGGAGGGTCGACTTCCCTGCCCCGCTCGCTCCGGTGACGGCAACCGCCTCACCCTCTGCGACGGCAAAATCGACGCCATCCAGAATCATGAGCGGCCGACCATCTCCGCCTGTGAACACCTTGCTGAGCCCACGGGCCTCGAGAGCGTACGCCCCCGTCTCGGCGCCGTCCGTCGTCGGCGTCACGCCGTTATTCATGTCGGATCGCATCCACGGGCTCGAGACGAGCTGCCTGCCGCGCGGGATAGACCGTGGCCCCGAAGGACACGAGAATGCTGGCGATGATAATCAGAGCGATGTCGAACGGATCCATCTCCGCAGGGAGGTAATCCACGAAGTAGACGTCCCCCGGGATCTTGATGAGCCGGAATCGGTCGAGCGCCCACGACACCACGATACCGAGCGTGGCCCCTGCGGTCGTACCGATGACGCCGATCCAGATACCCTGAATCATGAAGACGTGCTGAATCCCTTTCTGCGTCATGCCCATCGTCCGCAAGATCCCGATCTCCTTCGTCCGATCCGCCACCACCATGACGAGCGTGCTCACGATGTTGAACGCGGCAACGAGTACGATCAGGAACACGATTACCCCGAGCGCGATCTTTTCGAGCTGGAGCGCGCTGAAGAGCGCACGGTTGCGCACGATCCACGACTCGACCGCGTACGGATAGCCTAGGCGTTCGCCCAGGGCCTCCCCGATCTCGGTCGCCATCTCCGCGTCATCGGTTCGCACACCGATTCCGCTCGCGTCCGAGGGGCCGAGCCCGAGCAGCTCCTGCGCGTCATCGAGGCGCGTGTAGATGTTCGAGAGGTCGTATTCGTACATCCCGGTGCGAAACGTCCCCGTCACCTCGAATTGCCGCAGGGTAGGCTGAGGCATGCCCAGCGAATTCAGGCCCAGGTTTTCCATGGACATGATCACCATCGTGTCTCCCGGGAAGACACCCATCCGATCGGCGAGCACCGTACCCATGAGGAGCGGTGGTAGCCCTGACGCCGGCGGCTCGAGGTTGAGCGCCCCTTCGACGATGTTGCGCTCCATGTCGGTGGCAGACACCCGAGTCGTGTCGATGTCGACGCCGAAGAGGTAGGCCGGCTGCCCGTACTGCCCCTGCTCCATGACCAGCGTCACGCTCGACATGGCGAACGGTGCCGCTCCGGCGATCCCATCCATCGACAGAATCGAGTCGATGACCTGCTCGTAGTTCTCCAGCTTCAGACTCGTGGAGTATTCGAGGACGTACAGGTGCGGCGTCGACTCGAGAATCTTGCTGCGAAGTTGCGTCTGCATCCCACTCATCACCGCGATTACGACAATGAGCGCGGCGACTCCGAGGGTGATTCCTCCGAGTGCAATCCACGTGATCAAAGAAAGGAGAGCCTTGCCTCGACCCGCCTTCAGGTAGTGCCGGGCGATGAACCAGTTGAGTCGGTCGCCCACCGGACCTACTCCTCAGTCCGAAGAATCGGGAAGAGGATCACATCGCGAATCGCCGTCTGCCCGGTAAGCATCATGACGAAGCGATCGACGCCCATGCCCACACCGCCCGTGGGCGGCATCCCGTATTCAAGGGCACGGATGTAGTCCTCGTCGATCGGCTGTGTCTCGTCGTCTCCACCAGCCCGCAAGGCGACCTGTGCCTCGAAGCGCTCGCGCTGGTCGATGGGGTCGTTGAGCTCGGAGAAGGCGTTGAAGATCTCCGCACCGCCGATGTAGAGCTCGAAACGCTCGGTGAGCCGCGGATCCCGTCGATTGGGCTTCGCGAGCGGACTCAGCTCTTTCGGGTGGTCGATCACGAAGGTCGGCTGAATCAACCCGGGCTCCACGAGCTCACCGAAGAGCTTGTCGATGAGCTTGCCCCGCCCGGCCCCGTCGAGGTCTGGCACGTCCAGTTCGATGGCCTTCGCGCGGAGTTCGCCCTCGTCCATCTCATGGACGTCCATACCCAACGCCTCGGAGAGGCCGTCGATCAGTCCGAGCCTGCGGAACGGCGTACCCACCGGGATTTCGTGTTCACCCACCTGAAGGGTGCGCGACCCGATCACCTCGTCGAGTATGTACAGCACCATCCGCTCTACGAGGTCCATCTGATCTTCGTAGTCGGAAAATGCCTGGTACCACTCGAGCATCGTGAACTCGGGATTGTGAACCGGCGAAAGGCCTTCGTTGCGGAAGTCCTTCGAGATCTCGTAGACCCGGTCGAGACCACCGACGATCAGACGCTTGAGGTACAATTCATCGGCGATGCGCAAATACATCGTCTGATCGAGCGCGTTGTGCTTCGTCACGAAGGGCTTGGCTGACGCTCCTCCGTAGAGGGGCTGCAGCACCGGAGTTTCTACCTCGAGGAAGCCCTCGTCATCCAGGAATCTCCGGAGCGCCGTGATCACCCGACTGCGCGTCCGAAAGACCTCTCGCACCTCGGGGTTCACCGCGAGGTCTGCGTACCGCTGGCGGTATCGAGCCTCCTGGTCCACGAAGCCGGAGTATACGACGCGCTCTCCGGTATCAGCGTCTGTCTCGACCTTTCCGAACGGCAAGGGTCGCAATGACTTGGTCAGCAGACTCCACGACTGGACCTGGACGGTGACCTCGCCCGTCCGAGTGCGGAAGGTCGGACCCTCGACACCGATCCAGTCGCTCAGATCCAGGAGCGAGAGCTCCTCGAACGCCTCTTCACCGAGCACGTTCTTCTTGAAGTACAACTGAATACGCCCGGCGCCGTCCTCGATGTGCGCAAACACGCTACGACCCATGTCTCGCCACGCAACGACCCGCCCAGCGAGCACGTACGACGACCCGTGGCCCGATTCGGATAGCGTTCCGGCCGTTTCCGCCGCCTCGAAGGCACCGGCCGCATCCGTGGACCGACCGGTGGGCTGGAAGTTGTATGCGAATGGCTCGATTCCACGCTCACGAATCGACTCGAGCTTCTCGCGCCGATGGCGCATGACCTGGCTCAGTTCTTCTACGTTGGGCTCCGACATCAGCTGCTCGCCGCCGCTCCCGTCTGCTTGAGGTACGCCTCGATCAGTGGATCGAGATCGCCGTCCATAACACCATGCACGTCGGTGATCTTCACCTCCGTACGGTGATCGTTGACCATCGTGTAGGGCTGAAACACGTACGATCGAATCTGGCTTCCAAAGTCGATGGAGCTCTTCCCCTTCTCTATCTCCTGCTTCGCAGCCTCCCGCTCCGACAACTCACGCTGATAGAGCGCGGCGCGGAGCATCTTCATGGCTGTGCTGCGATTCTTGTGCTGCGAACGTTCTTGCTGACATGCAACGACGATGCCACTGGGCTCGTGTGTGATGCGGACCGCGGAGTCGGTCTTGTTGATGTGCTGACCGCCGGCACCCGAAGCCCGGTACGTGTCGATGCGGAGATCCGACTCATCGATCTCGATCTCGATGTCGTCTTCCACGAGTGGATAAACGAAGACGCTCGCGAATGAGGTATGGCGCCGAGACTGGGCGTCGAAGGGGGAAATGCGGACGAGCCGGTGCACTCCACCCTCGGCCTTGAGGTAGCCGTACGCGCTTTCTCCCTGGATCTCGAGCGTGGCGTTCTTGATGCCACCCTCTTCGGCGGGCTGGAGATCCATCACGTTGACCGAGTACCCCCTCCGTTCGGCCCAGCGGGTGTACATCCGCATCAACATCTCGGCCCAGTCCTGAGACTCGAGGCCACCCGCACCGGGATGGATCGTGACGATCGCCTCGCGATGATCGTCCTCGCCCTGCAGCATCGTACGGAGCTCGAGTGCCTCGGTCCCCGCCTGAAGCTCGGCGAGACCCGTCGAGAGTTCCGCGGCGAGGCCGGGGTCTTCTTCCATCTCGAGGAGTTCAACCATCGTGGCGAGATCATCGGCGCGCTCGGAAAGCCGCTGCCAGGGCTCGAGCCAGCCTTTGATTCGATTGGCCTCGTCGATAACGGTGCGCGCCTTCTCCTGATCGTTCCAGAATTCCGGCGCGGCCATTACCTGATCGAGATTCTTCAGCCGTTCTTCCCGTGTATCGAGGTCAAAGATACCCCCTCAGCTCATGGAGCTTCTCACGGAACGCTCCGAGCTGTTGCTGTTGTTCCTTGGTCATGACGGGATGCGTTGGCGCGTGGATGGACCGACCAAAACGAAAGGGGCCGCCCGAGGTGGGCGGCCCCTCCGCTCAGTGCGGGAATATATGGACGGGCCGTACCGCCTAGAAGACCTGCTCACCCTTGGCGAGGATGTCGTTCAGGGCCTCGGTCCAGAAGCCACGCCCGGCGCCGTTCGCCAGCTCCTCGCCGACCTGTTCGACGAACTCCTTCCACGACTTGTCGATCTCTTCCTCGAAGTCCTGGACCAGCGTCCCGGTGGCGAGCGCGGATTGGTGACGCTCGGCGTTGTACATGATCATGTCGGAGACGAGCACCCGTGCGAGCCGCTTCGCCTTATCGGTGGGGTCACGCTTCCCGAAGGTGAAGCCCTGAACGGCGGGAGCAGCCTCTGGTTCGGCGACCGCCGGCTCCTCGAAGGGCGCGGCTTCCGCGAAGGGGTCCGGAGCAGCTTCCGGCGGCGTGAGCTCCGGCAACGGCGGAAGCTCGACCTCGGGCTCAGGAGCTGGCATCGCTGCCTCGACCTCAGGCAGCGGTGGGGGCACCTCGGCGACCGGCGCAGGCTCA
>JBDGVS010000170.1:0-6484 GCA_039585535.1 Gemmatimonadota bacterium
GCCGCCGCTGTCGGCCTCCGGTGGAGAGAAGACCCGACCAACGAACACCTCGGATACGCTCGCAACGTGCTGCGGCGTTCGATCCTCCCCGACCTGGAGCAGCGGGTTGCACCCGGCGCCCGTGAGGCCCTCACTCGGCTGGCGAGAATCGCCGGGCGCAATGAAGACGCGTGGGCAGAGGTGCTGCCGTCTCTGCTGGAGGGCCTGGGCGCCGATCACGACTCCGTCGATGCAGCGGCTACCCGTGCGATGGGTGCGGCACTCCGGGGCCGGATTCTGCGAGAGCTGGCCGAGCGGGCCGGAGTCACCCTCGACGAGCGAGCGACGGAGCGAGCCGTGGCCTTCTCGGCCACGTCCCGCAGCGGATCTGTTCTTCAACTCGGTGATGGTCTGGTGCTCTGCAGAGAGCTCGATCGCCTCCGCTTCGTCCGATCGCTCTCTGAGGTCGCCGACCCGCCTGCGGGAGAAGGCATTCTCGTGATCGACGGACCGGGGCCGGGGCAGGGGTCACTCGTGTTGGGTGGGCGCGAGACCCGTGTGCGCTGGAAACCGGGATGCGGCGGACCAGCGCAGGAAGAGCCGAAGCGGGACGTCGATCCTCTCCGGGCGAGCTTCCCGCTGGATCATCTACGCTTCCCACTTGAAGAAGGTATTGCTCGAGTCTCGCGTACCTTCCAGGGAGCGGGCTCGGGTCGCGGTGGTCACGGACGCCGACGGCGTGGTGGTCTGGCTCGCCGGAGTCGCGCAGTCTGCGATCGCCGGGGCGAATCTGCGGGATGAGGACACGATGACGGTTGAGATCGATCGATGAGCAACGATTCGGACGCGAGGCTGGCGGGTCGCCCCGTGAGGGAGATCGTCTACACGGAAGAGGCCATTCGTGGACGGGTGGAAGCGCTCGGTGCCGAGATTTCCTCCACCTACGGCCCAGAGGATCGACTGCTCGTGGTCGGCCTGCTCAAGGGGTCGTTTCTCTTCCTTGCCGACCTGGTGCGAAACCTGACGATCCCGATTCACGTCGATTTCCTTGTGGCGTCGAGCTACGGCGACGGGATGGTTTCGAGTGGAGAGATTCGGGTTCTGTATGAGCCGCCGGCGGATCTCGACGGTCGAAGCGTCCTTGTTGTGGAGGACATCGTAGACAGTGGGGCCACGCTCCAGCGGCTCGTCCCCATGCTGCACGCGAGGGGGGCAAGTCGGGTAGATGTGTGTGCCCTCCTGCACAAGAAGCTGCCGAGCGCCACCGTCGAAGTACGGTGGGTCGGCTTCGATGCACCCAATTCATTCCTCGTGGGGTATGGACTCGACCACGCGGAGGACTTCCGTCACTTACCGTACATCGCGAGCCTTTAGGGGACGAACATCCCGTCCGGGCTTGTCACGATACGCAATACACGATGGCACAAGATCCGATCAAACCTGATCCGAATCAGCGCATGGGGCGCATTTCGAAGAACGCTGCGTTCTTCGCCCTGCTCGCCCTCGCTGCAATGTTCGCGGTCCAGAGCTTCCAGGCTCAGGAAGCCGCGCCGGCCCGTATCACGTACTCGCAGTTCATGGAGTACCTCGATCAGGGCGTAATCCACAAGGTGATCTTCCGGGATCGCGCGGTGGACGGCGAGTTCAGCACGCCCATGCTCATCAACGACGAAGAATTCAACGAGTTCGAGAGCATGACGCCCGGCGACGTCGGAGAGGGCTTACTCACCCGTCTCGACGCCGAGGGTGTGATCGTCGATGCAGAGCAGCCGCAGGCCGGGTGGGGGACGTTCCTGCTCACCGCGCTCCCGTGGCTCCTCTTCATCGCGTTCTGGATCTGGATCTTCCGGACCATGCAGGGCGGCGGAAACAAGGCGTTCCAGTTCGGGCGCTCGAAGGCCAAGCTCATCTCTCCGGACACGCCGAAGGTCACCTTCGCCGATGTCGCTGGCGCCGACGAGGCGAAAGACGAGCTGCACGAGATCATCGAGTTCCTGAAGGACCCGGCCAAGTTCTCGCGCCTCGGCGGCCGCTTGCCGAAGGGCGTGCTTCTGGTCGGCCCTCCGGGAACTGGAAAGACGCTGCTCGCGCGCGCTGTAGCCGGCGAGGCCGGACGTCCGTTCTTCCAGATGTCCGGGTCCGACTTCGTTGAGATGTTCGTGGGTGTCGGTGCGTCCCGTGTCCGTGATCTGTTCGAGCAGGGTAAGGCCCACGCGCCGTGCATCATCTTCGTGGATGAGATCGACGCGGTGGGTCGACATCGCGGAGCCGGCGTAGGCGGAGGGCACGACGAGCGTGAGCAAACGCTCAACGCGCTTCTCGTGGAGATGGACGGCTTCGAGTCCAATGAAGGTGTGATCCTGCTCGCGGCGACCAACCGCCCGGACGTGCTGGATCCGGCGCTCCTCCGTCCTGGCCGTTTCGATCGGCAGGTCGTGGTGGACGCTCCCGATGTGAAGGGACGCGAGGGCATTCTCCGGGTGCATGCGAAGAAGCTCCCGCTCGCAGACAACGTCGACCTGTCGCTCATCGCGCGGGGCACGCCGGGCATGAGTGGCGCAGATCTGGCCAACATCTGCAACGAGGCCGCGCTCCTGGCTGCGAAACGCGACGGGGATCGGGTGTCGATGGAGGACTTCGAGCAGGCCAAGGACAAGGTCATGCTCGGAACCGAGCGCCGGAGCCTCGTGCTCACCGAAAAAGAGCGGACGCTGACGGCGTACCACGAGGCAGGACACGCCGTGCTCGGCCTCAAGATCCCGGGCCTCGATCCGATCCACAAAGTGACGATCATCCCGAGAGGCCGGGCGCTCGGCATCACGGCGAGTCTCCCGAAGGAAGACCGCCATTCCTATACGAAGGAATGGATGGAAGGCCAGCTCGCGATGCTCTTCGGTGGTCGCGTTGCGGAAGAGATGACGTTCGGGGCGGGTGCCGTCACGACGGGAGCCGGAAATGACATCGAGCGAGCCACCTCGATGGCTCGTCGCATGGTCAGTTCGTTCGGAATGAGTGACGTGATCGGCTTGATCGCCGTAGCCGACAGCGAGCAGGAGGTCTTCCTGGGCAGGGAGATCTCGCAGCGCCGGACGGTGTCGGAGCACACGCAGCGAATCGTCGACCAGGAGGTTAAACGGATCATCGACGAAGCGCACGAGCGGGCACACGTGGTACTCGGCGAGCACTCTGATCTGCTCGAGTCGATCGCCCAGGCACTACTCGATCGCGAGTCGCTGGATGCAGAGGATGTCCTGACCCTGGAGCGTGGAGAGCCGTTGGCCCCGCTTCCGGAGACGGTGGACGAGCCGCCGACACTCGAGACGCCTCTGGTTGTATCGCCTCCGGAGAAGAAATCACGGACGTTCGGTCTCGGCGGCAGTGGCCCGATGCCCGACCCCGCCCCCGGCGTGGTCGAGCCTCTCGATCCGGATGTGCTGCCCTGAGGGCGGTGCGATTCGTCGATGACACGGGAGAGGGAGTGGGGCTTCGGCCGCGCTCCCTCTCTGCGTATCCGGGGTTGGGGTTGTACCTTGGAGCAGTCAGCCCCCTCGGAGCACGCGGAGCATAGAAGACGGTGGATGGGATCCTGGAGCAACTCCAGTTTTTGCGACCGGGTTGGACGGACCTGCTCGAGATCCTCATCGTCGCGTTTCTCTTGTACCGGGTTCTCCTGGTGTTGCAGCGAACTCGCGCGATGCAGATCATGCTCGGGGTCGTGGCACTCGCGTTCCTCTACGGGTTGTCGCGGCTTCTCGACCTCATCCTGATTCGCACGCTTCTCGAGACGACGTTCCAGTACGGAGCGATCGCGGCGCTTATCGTGTTCCAGCCCGAATTGAGGGTTGCGCTGGCCCGGCTGGGCCAGAGTCGCATGATGCGTGCCTTCGGACGGCTGGAAGGAAGTCGGGTTGCCGAGGAGATCGTCGAAGCCGTCGAGCGTCTGTCCAGATCTCGACACGGGGCCATCATCGCCATTGAACAGGAAGTGGGGCTCGGTGAGTACGCCGAGACGGGGAGCGCCGTCGACGCGCGCGTCACCGCCGAGATCCTGACCACGATCTTCACCCCGTATTCTCCGTTACACGACGGGGCCGTGCTCGTCTCCGGTGACAGGATTCGTACCGCAGGCGCCATCCTGCCTCTTACGCAGACCACGGTAAAGGATCGATCGCTGGGAACCCGACACCGCGCGGCTCTCGGCCTCTGCGAGGAGACGGACGCGATCGTCGTCGTCGTGAGTGAAGAGACGTCGCAGGTGTCCGTGGCAATCGGAGGACGTCTGCAGCGTGATGTAAGCGCGGAGAGGCTGCGCTCGATCCTGGAAGGAGTGCGACCGTCGCCCGACGCGACACTCGTTGGTGGGCCGGTAATGTCCCCTTCCTGAGTCACGTACGAACGATAGAACAGGACCTGTCGAAAAAGGTGGAATCGCTGCGTTGACACTTCGGCGAATCCCCTCCTAGATTGCCGGGTCTTTCTGGGCAGGGCCTCGCCGCTTGAGCGTCGAGGTCGAGTCCCCCCGAAACAGAACACCAGGAGCGAGTACTTCGTGGGTTCCCAATATCGGCTTTTGACCCTGTTCGCGGACGGCGGATTCATGATGTATCCGCTGGTGCTGTGCTCGATGATCGGCGTCGGGGTGATGATTGCGAAATTCTTCACGCTCCAGTTTGCCCACAAAGACACCCATCTGGTGCTCACCGAGGTTGAAGAGAAAGCGCGGGCCGGAGACATCGAGGGTGCGATCGAGGTCGCACGCGAGACGCCCGGACCGGCGGCGGCCATCCTCCTCGTCGGCCTGCGTCGTATTCAGCTGAAGCGCATGAACGAGGGTGAGCTGGAGAAGGCAGTCGCGACGGTCGGCACGATCGAGCTCGGCTTCCTGGAGCGTGGACTGGTGATCCTCGCGACGATCGCGAATGTCGCGCCGCTGATGGGCTTCCTCGGAACCGTCATCGGAATGGTCCTCGCCTTCGCCGCGATCGAGGAAGCGGGTAACGTGGATCCTGCATTGGTCGCCGGGGGCATTAAGGTCGCCCTGCTGACGACGGCTGCAGGCCTCGTGATCGCAATCCCGGTCAACATCGGATACAACTTCTTCGTGACCCGGATCGACCAGTTGATCGTCGATATGGAGCAGGGTGCGCAGAAGATCATCAACCTGGCTTGGGATATGGAGAAGGACGGTCAGATCGAGATCGTCAGAAGGGAAGACACGCGCTGGCCGGCGGCTGAAGTAGCGGCCGCGAAGGGTGGGGCTCCGGCCCCGTCTGCACCCGCCGCAGAAGAGTAGTCTGGAACCTGTTCCCCCCGGTTCCTGTACTTTCAAGTAACCCCAGAGGCTGAACGAGCATGCTAAGAAACAAGAAGAGCAAGGTCAGTGACGAGGTCCCGACCTCTTCGACTGCCGACATTGCCTTTCTTCTCCTGATCTTCTTTCTGGTCACGACGACGTTCCCGAAGGACAAGGGATTGGCTGTCGTGCTTCCGGAGCCGGGCGAGGAAGCCCAGGTCAGCCAGAAGAACATCCTTCATCTGATCATTCAGCCGAATGGCATCGTTGACGTGAAGCGAGGCGAGAGCCAGCAGGTGCAGCAGATGCGTCCGCGTGAGATCGAGGGCCTCTGGCGGCAGGAAGTGAGTGCCAACCCGAACATGATCGCGGCGGTGAAGACGCATCCGGACGCGTCCTACAAGTTCATGATCGACGTTCTGGACGCGCTCCACTCTGCGAATGCCGAGCGTATTTCTCTCCAGATTCTGGAGGGCTAGGCGAATGGCGATCAAGGGTGGTGGATTCAACAAGAGCTCAAAGGCCTCCGGCGACGTCCCGACTTCGTCGCTGGCCGACATTGCATTCCTTCTGTTGATCTTCTTCATGGTCACGACGGTCTTCCAGGCCGACCGTGACCGTCCGATCACGTGGCCTGAGGCCGAGGCCGCCGAGAAGATCGACGAGAAGTCGAAGAACATCATGAACATCTGGATGGAGCGGACCGGCGAGATCTTCATCAACGATCAGCCGTATCCGATGGATGACGTGTCTCAGGTCGTGGCGCCGCTGTACGCGGCTTCGGACCGGGCGCTCGTTATCTCCATCCGAGGTGACCGCGAAGTGCCGTACCTGTACATGGATCTGCTCCAGAAGGAGTTGGTCGCTGCGGGTGTCGTGCGCGTGGTATTTGCCGCCCAGCTCGAACAGAGCATGCAGAGGGAGAGACGATGACAGCTGAAGCCGTACCAGCCACAGTCACCATGACAGCGAACGACCGGCTCAAGCAGTCGTTCAGCTCTTGGTTCTGGGGTTCGATGATTGCTGCAACGCTCCTGCACGGCGGCACGTTCGCCTTCTGGCCAGAGCTGACCGCAGATGACATCTCTTACGACTCGGAAGAGATCGCAGCGATCGAACTGCCGCCCGAGATCGAGATCCCGCCGCCGCCTCAGGCGATCTCACGTCCTGCCACGCCGGTCATGGCGACCGCTGATATCGAAGAGGATATCA
>JBDGVS010000171.1:0-5944 GCA_039585535.1 Gemmatimonadota bacterium
TGCCGATGACGATACGGCGGCCTCGACTTCCTCCTGAGGCAGCTGGCATAGCGCCCGCGATCCCTGGGACCCATGACGGTTGAGCCGTTCGCCCTCCGTCGACGCGTGGAGGTCATCGCTCACCGCGGCTTCAGCGCACGCGCGCCGGAGAACACACTCGCGGCGCTGTCCCTCGGGGTGTCTGCCGGGGCCGACGCCGTGGAATTCGACCTGCACGCCACGCAGGATGGAATCCCGGTGCTCCTTCACGACGCCACCCTGGATCGCACCACGGATCGCTCTGGAGCCATCGTAGAGCTGACCCAGGCAGAGCTCACCGGAATCGACGCGGGGAGCTGGTTCTCACCTGACTATGCGGGCGAGCCGGTGCCCTCGGTCCAGGCGGCATTCGACCTCCTCGCGCCCTCCGGCGTCCGAGTCTACCCGGAGGTAAAGCGGACCAGTCGGCCGGAAGAGCTCCACCGCGTGGCAGAGGCAGCCGAACGGGCCGGGCTGTTGGAACGCACCGTGTTCATCTCCATGGACTGGGATGCGCTCGACACCATTCGCTCCGTGACGCCCCAGGCGCTCATCGGCTACATCGTGGAGCGCCCGGCACGCGCCGAGGAAGCCATCGAGCGCGCGACCGGCGACCCGCGAGCACTCGTCGACTTCGATGCTCGCATCCTGCTCGCCCTGCCGGGGTACGCAACGCAAGCCAACGAGAGAAGCGTGCCACTAGCGACGTGGACCGTGAACTCCGTTGATCAGGCCGAGCGGCTCCTCGCCCTCGGAGTCCCGCGCATCACGACCAATGAGGTGGCCGACCTCGTCGCCTGGAGGGATACACTATGAGCACGACGAGTCAGAGCTTCGACTTCTCCCCCGCAGGCCGGCTGGCCGCGCTCGAGGGCATGGCAACCCATCCCATCGATGTGCTCGTGATCGGTGGTGGGATCACCGGTGCGGGGATCGCCCGTGATGCGGCTCTTCGCGGCTGGTCAACGGCACTCGTGGAGAAGGACGACTTCGCCTTCGGGACGTCGAGCCGCTCCTCGAAGATCGTCCATGGTGGTGTTCGCTACCTCGAATACGGACAGTTCCTCCTCGTCCGCGAATCAGCCCGCGAACGCCGCGTGCTCCGTGACATCGCGCCTCACCTCGTTCATCGACTGGACTTCCTCTATCCGGTCTTTGCGCCGGATTCTCTGATCAAGATCAGAGCTGGCCTTTCCGTCTTCGACTGGCTCGCCGATTCGGAGACCGAGGACAAGCATCGCATGCTCTCACCCGAAGAGGTTCGAGAGCGGCTGCCGGGGCTCCGGGATCCACTGCGTGGGGGCGTACAGTACGTCGAGTACATCACCGACGACGCGCGACTGACGCTCGAGAATGTTCAGTCTGCGGCTGCGCACGGCGCCTGGATCGCGAACCATGCGAAAGCGGAGGCCTTCTTCCGCGCTTCCGACGGGCGGGTGGAGGGAGCCAGAGTACGCGACGCCTTCACCGGATCGGTCTACGAGGTGCGAGCCCGCATGGTCGTGAATGCGGGCGGCCCCTGGGCCCAGGAGATTCTGGAAGCGTCCGAACTCCCGGTTGAGAAGTCCCTCCGACCCAGCAAGGGAATCCACCTTCTCTTCGCTGCCGACCGCCTGCCTGTCTCGGGGGCGACCTTCTTGAAGTCGTCGACGGGCCGACGTGGACTGGCGATGCGCCGGCTCGGATACGTGTACGTCGGCACGAGCGACGACGAGTACACTGGATCTCTGGAGGCGCCGCGCGCAACGCGGGCGGACGTGCTCGACCTGCTCGCCATGGTGCAGGATTGCTTCCCGGAGGCGGACCTGACCGTCGACGACGTACTCGCGACCTGGGCTGGCGTGCGCCCTCTGATCGAGGAGGAGGGCAAGACGACCCGGGACACCTCTCGCGAGGACGAACTCTGGCATGGTCCTGAGGGCCTCCTCACGATCGCCGGCGGTAAGCTCACGACATACCGACGCATGGGCGGCCGGGTGATCGACGAGTTGGTACACACCCTCGGGGACCCGCCGGGACCCGACCGTACCACGGAGGTCCCGCTCCCGGGTGTCCCGGACGGTGACGTCCAGGCGTGGGTCGGTGACCGGCTCGATCGGATGCGGGACGCAGGAGTCGATCAGGAGACCCTCGACCGACTCGGATTCCTGTACGGCACGCAACTCGACGACCTCCTGGCCTTCGCCAGTGAGGATCCTCGCTGGCTCGCGCCACTCGCACCCGGAGTCCCGGCGCTTCAGGGAGAGGTGCGGCTGAGCGTCGAGAAAGAGATGGCGTTGACGCTCACCGACTTCATGGATCGCCGCGGCGCGCTCCTTCTCTTCGCTCCCAACTGGGGACTCGCGGGGGCAGAGGAAGCTGCGGGCATCATGGGAGATCTGCTCGACTGGGACGACGGGAGACGGCACGACGAGGTCGAGGCGTACCGTCAGCTGGCGAAAGAGCACGGCGTCCCAGCCGACTGAGGGCTACCCTTCGCCGACGGGTGGGCCGCTCGCAGGAAGCAGGAGGCTGAAGACGCTGCCCTCGCCCAGACGGGAATCCACCACGACTTCACCCGCATGGGCGGTCGCGACCCCTCGCACGATCGTGAGGCCCAGTCCGGCGGCGCCCGTGTCGCGGTCCTCTCCCTGCTCGAAACGATCGAAGAGTCGCTCCAACTGCCCTGGATCGATGCCCGGCCCCGTGTCCGCCACAGAGACCCGCACGATCCGCCCCTCCCCTTCACTCGCCGCCTCTTCCGAAGCCGATACGACGATCCGCCCGCCCTCAGGCGTGAGCCGCACGGCATTGTCGAGAAGGTTCGCGAGCGCCTGAATGAGGCGATCCCGATCCACCCGGGCTTCGACCTCTTCGGATCCGGCCTGGACGGACAGATCAATGGATCGGGATTCTGCCTGATCGAGGAAGAGTTCGACCGCCTCGTAGAGTATCGGCCGGAGTTCCTCGCGGGAGGGTCGCACGACCAGCGCCCCCGCCTCGATGCGCGCGACGTCGAGGAGGTCCTCGATGAGTCGCTGCATGCGTTTGCCCGACCGTCGGATGATCTCGGCCTGTCGCCTTCGCTGTTGCTCGTCGAGTGGGAGGTCCAGCAGGAGGTCGGCTGCGGCGAGAGCGACCCCAAGCGGGTTTCGCAAATCGTGGGAGACAATCGACACGACGTCCTCCCGCTGTCGGATGGCCCGGCGCAGGGCCTCCTCCTTCTCCTGGATCTCGGTGATGTCGGTGAACGTCAGCACAGCCCCTCGAAGGACCGTTCCGTCGATCATCGGCCGCAGCGACCATCGGGCCGAAAAGGAAACGCGCTTCCGCCGCCACAGAATCGCGCCGTCCTCCGACTCGAGCACCTCGCCCCGACTGAGTGCGGCAAGCACATGGGACGCATCTCGCAGACTCGCCTCACCACCCGGCAGCGTGTGGAAGAGTGTGTCGTGCACATCGCGGCCGATGATCTCTCCCTCCGTATATCCGAGCAGGTTCGTTCCAGCTCGATTGAGCGAGATACATCGGCCGTTCAGGTCGATCCCCAGGACACCATCGCCGGTGGCCTCGAGCAGTGCGTCGATCTCGCGGCGAGCTCGCACCGCCTCACGCCGCCGTCGCTCCCGTTCGACGGTGAGATCACGATATCGCCAGGCAACGCGCCCCAGGATCACGGTCGAGAAGAGCGCGATCACGGCGAGCGCGAGCGTCACACGTCGTCGCGTCTCCTGTGCGTTGGCTACCCGACGTCGCCCCGCCCTGACCTCGGCGAGGATGGCCCGGTCGAGGTCCTGCGTGGCCCGAAGCAGCTCCTCGTACCCCGCGAGCACCTGGTCCCGCGTGCCGGGATCGACCCCGATGTCGAAGATGCGCTGGTTGAGGAATCGCCAGTCGAAGGAAGCCGCGGTGAGCCGCGCCACACGCTCGAAGATTTCGACGTCGAGCTCGCTGGCGAGCACACGGAGCTCGGCGAGTACGGAATCTTCCTCCGCGATGGCCGCGTTGTACGGATCACGAAAAGCTCGGTCTTCCGTGGCGAGGAACCCTTCCATTCGTGCGAACTGTCGTGCCTTGAGGAGCCTCAGATTCGACGAGAGGCGAGATGCCGGCTCGAGTACCTGGGTGATCCGATCCTGGACTTCGCCCACCCGTAGCTCGTAGTAGGCCGGAGCGGCAACGAGGGCGATGAGGGAAAGCACGACGAAACCGAGCGCCAACAGGCCTCGCGCGGAGGGTGCGACAACGCCCTCTGGAGTATCCGCTCCCGTCTGGGCTGTCAGTTCCGTCATCTAGCGCGATCGATCCCCATGACCGCGCTACTGGTTACGAATGGAGGCGAAGCTGATCGCGTCGAGGACAGCACGATCGGACGAGAGTTCTCCCGAGCCGGGCTCGAAGCCGTTCATGCGCATGATATACGACACGATGTCCACGGACTCCTCCGGGGTGAGGCTCCCTGGGGCGGTCTCCGGCATCGACGTCTGAATCAGCTGGTACAGACCCCCGGCCGATCTGCGACTCCACTTGAACTTGAACTGGGAGTCGGAGAACTCGCTCGAGTAGTGGCACTCGGTGCACGCGGCGCGAAAGATGTCGCGCCCCCGGTCAGCCTGGGTCTCCGAAAAGGTCGACCCGCCCGTGGAAGCCATGACTGCGTCAGAGGCCCCGGTTGCGGCGGGCTCCGAGGTCGCAGGCATCTCAGCTGCCCCAGCGGGAGCCGCTGTGGACTGTTGGGCGCCCGACGAAGCACACGCGGAGAGGGAGAGAAGAAGGAGGGCGAGAAGGGGCTGGCGAGGGTACGTCATCTTTGGCGAAGCGCGAGAAACGGACGGAGCAAGGTGTGCCAGTCGCCATGAAGGCGGCAACCGGGTACCTAAATCTTCACGTAGATCCTCCGAAGATGAAGGATCCACATGAGCGAGAGCCAGAAGACGACGTAGGAGAGGGCGAACGCGAGTGATCCGTTGTAGTCACCAGCCCACGAGCGGAATCCCACTTCGTAGATCGCATTGTACAGCGATGTGCCGTCGACCCCGCCCACGCGAACCCGCGAGAGGGTCTTCGTAAGCATACCCGACGCGACGAATACGGTGATGGCGTTCATCCCGTAGACGACCATCCACTCCTGCCACCATCCGCGCTTCCGCCGCACGTCGATCAACCAGTACATCAGCCCCAACAGGAAGAGAGCGGTGCCCGCGGTGAACACGACGTACGAGCTGGTCCAGAGGTTCTTGTTTATCGGAAAGACGAGCCCCCAACTCCATCCGACCCCCACGAAGAGTCCCGCGGCGACGAGTAACCCCCTCGCCTTCTCGACCTCAGCGCTCTGCGTGCGCAGCCACTCCCCGGTGAAGATTCCCAGGAGCGAGGTGGCCACGGCGGGCGCCGTGGACAGCAATCCTTCGGGGTCCCACGTATCCTGCCACAGATGTCCGCCCATGACGAGTCGGTCGAGCCACGCGGCCAGATTACCATCCGGACTCAGGTCCCCCGCCCCGTAGCCGGGCACGGGCACCAGCATCATCAGCGCCCAGTAGCCGAGAAGAATCACTACGGTGAGTCCCGCGCGGGCACGAGCGCTCAAGAAGATGTAGGCCGACGCCGCCGCGAGATAGGCGAGACCGATGCGCTGCAACACTCCGTAGTAGCGCATGGAGCCGAAGTCGAAGGCGGGGATCGCGCGCATCGCGCCGCCCAGTCCGATGAGGATCAGGGCCCGCCGGGCGACGTGGCGCAGCAGCTCCTTTCGGGCGGCGCCGGAGCTCAGGCGCCGTGCGAAAGAGAAGGGGATCGCCACCCCAACGATGAACAGGAAGTACGGAAAGATCAGATCGGTCGGGGTCCACCCGTGCCACTCGGCATGGCGCAATGGGGCGTAGACGTACGACCAGCTGCCCGGATTGTTGACCAGAATCATCGACGCGATCGTGAGCCCTCGGAA
>JBDGVS010000172.1:0-5869 GCA_039585535.1 Gemmatimonadota bacterium
GAACGGGGCCCAGTGGTATCGAGACCTCGGGCTTGGCGATCACGCGGGGACCAAGGTGATCTCGCTCTCGGGAGATATCGCTCGACCGGGGAACTACGAGGTGCCGATTGGGCTCCCCCTCGCAACGCTGCTGAACGAGTGGGCGGGCGGAGCACCCGACGGTCGATCGATCCAGGCCGTCACGATGGCCGGGCTCTCGGGTGGCTTCCTCGCCGGTGACGATCTCGACGTCACCCTCGACGAACCGTCGATCCGGTCTAAGGGGTCCTTTCTCGGTGCCGGTGGAATCATGGTCTTCGACGACACCCGCGACATGATCGAGATCTCGCACATGGCCATGGAGTTTTTCGCGCACGAGTCATGCGGGAAGTGCTTCCCCTGCCGGATCGGAACGCAACGCCTGACAGAGCGACTCGCGGGCACAGCCGGACCGTGTGGTGCGGATGGTGTCGGGGCCTGGCTCGACGAGGTGGCAGACCTGAACAAGACGATGAAGGAGACCTCGGCGTGTGGCCTCGGACAGGCCGCCCCCTTGATCACCGAGAGTCTGGTTCGGTATTTCCCGGAAGCGGTGCAACGACACGTGGAACAGGCCGGCGCTTCGGCGACCGGCGGGCACGGAGCATGAAATGAACAAAAGCAGCGGCCGCACGATCTTCCTCGACGGCGAGGAGGTTCCGTTCGAGAGAGGGGAAACGATCTACCAGGTGGCCGAACGCCATCGAAAGGAGATCCCGACTCTCTGTTACGATGATCGACTGGATGCCTTCGGCGGATGTCGCCTGTGCGTCGTGCAACTCGAGGGCGCCCGGAATCCGGTGGCCTCCTGCACCACATCGGCCGAGCCCGGCATGCGGGTGACGACGAAGAGCGGCACGCTGGAGATGCACCGCCGCGTGCTCCTCGAGCTCGTCGCATCGGAAAACAGAACCGTCGATGTAGATGAGCTCTCAGGGTATGCCGCTCAGGAAATGGCGACGCTCGTCGATCGATATGAAGCGCGTACGGGTCGCTTCGAAGGGAAGAAGTCGGGCACGTCCCGGCCTGACGACCCGAACCCCTTCATCCTCCGCGACTACGAGAACTGCATCTCGTGCTACCGCTGCGTACGCGTCTGTGCCGAGCAGGAGGGCGACTACGCGATCTCGATCATGAATCGAGGGTTCGATACGCAGATCACCACCGAGTTCGCCGGGATCCTCAAGGACTCCTCGTGCACCTTCTGCGGGCAGTGCGTTCAGACATGCCCGACGGGAGCGCTGGGCGACCTCAAAGCGCTGCGCCACGTCGAGATCGAGAAGCCGGTCGAAAAGACCCGCTCTGTTTGCCCCTACTGCGGTGTCGGCTGCGCGGTCGACATCATGACCAAGGGGGATCAGGTCGTCGGGATTCAACCCGCGATGGACGGCCCCGCCAACGAAGGGGCGCTATGCGTCAAAGGGCAGTTCGCCTTCGACTTCGTGCACCATTCAGATCGTCTCAAAACACCGTTCGTTCGCAACGATCACGGGCAGCTCGTACCCGCCTCGTGGGACGAAGCGCTCGACAAGGCAGCCGCTGGCCTGCTCGCAGCCGTCAACGAACATGGACGCCATAGTGTCTATGCCGTGGCGTCGGGGCGTGCGCCGAACGAAGCGGGCTACACGATGCAGAAGTTCGTGCGTGCGGGGTTGGGAACCTCGTACATAGACAATTGCAGCCGTGCTTGACACGCTCCCACAGTCGCCGGTCTGGCGGCAACCATCGGGCGCGGCGCCATGTCGAACCCCCTCCGTGACATGGAGAAACCCGACGTAATTTTCTGCATCGGGACCAACATGACGGAGTGCCACCCTGTTGCCGCGACTCGCCTCAAGAAGGCGATCGCAAATGGGGCGAAGATGATCGTGGCGGACCCACGCGTGATTGGTCTCGTCGATCATGCCGATATGCACCTGCAGCTGCGAGTCGGCTCAGATGCAGCACTTCTCCTGGGCATGGCACACGTCATCGCTCGCGAGGGTCTCATCGACGACGGCTTCATTCACGAGCGAACCACCGAGGCGCAGGACTTCCTCGATCACGTGAAGGAGTTCACACCGGAGTGGGCGTCGACGATCACCGGCGTGGCACCCGAACTGATCGAAGAAGCGGCCCTGCTCTACGGAAGGGCTGATCGTGGCGCGATCTACTACACGCTCGGTATCACCGAGCACATCTGCGGCGTCGACAACGTCCAGAGTCTGTGCAACCTCGCGCTCATGACCGGCAACATCGGGCGCGAAGGAACCGGCATCAATCCGATGCGCGGGCAGAACAACATTCAGGGCGCAGGTGATGTGGGCGCGATCCCGAACAACTTCCCGGGCTTCCAGTCGGTCATCGACCCTGCGAACCAGGCCAAATTCCAGGAGGCGTACGGTCGTGAGATCGACCTGGAGAAAGGCATTACGAAGGTTCGTGCGCTCGAGCAGGCCGGCGACAAAATCAGGGCGATGTTGATCGACGGCGAAAACACCGTCGTGACCGATCCTGACCGCGAACACTGCGAGCACGCACTCAAGTCACTCGACTTCCTCGTCGTGTGTGACCTGTTCATGACGGAGACCGCAGAGTTCGCGGACGTCGTCTTCCCTGCGACCGGCTTCGCCGAGACAGACGGGACCCAGACGAACACGGAGCGGCGCGTGCAGAGGCTGCGTCGTGCCGTCCCGCCTCCCGGTGAGGCGAGAGCCGACTGGTGGATCATCTCGCAGTTGGCGAAGCGCATGGGCTTTCCAGGATTCGAATTCGAGAGCGCCAAAGACGTCTTCAATGAACTCTGCGCGCTCTCGCCGACGTACAAGGGCCTGAACTGGGATCGCATCGCGTTCGGCGAGTACCAGTGGCCGGTGCCGGAGGAGGGACATCCCGGGACACCGAGACTGCACGAAGACGGTTTTGTGAACGGCCGTGGAGTCTTCAAGCTGATTCGCTACCGCGACCCCGCGGAGACGATCGATGACGACTACCCGGTATGGCTCACGACAGGCCGACGCCTGGCGTCATACCATTCGCGCACCCAGACCGGGCGGTCCGACGGCATCGACTACCTGCTCTCCGAGGAGAGCCTCGAAGTGCACCCCGACGACCTCGAGGCGTGGGGCGTGGAAGACGGCAGCTGGGTAGAGATGGCCAGCCGTCGTGGTGCGGTAACCGTAAAGGTGCAGGGTACGGATCGATCCCCACGTGGAACGGTGTTCAGCTCCTTCTCCTTCAACGACGTTCCGGTGAACATCCTCACCGGCGCGGGCTACGATCCGGTGACCGATACGGCGGAGCTGAAGGTCTGCCCCGTTCGCATCCGACCGCACCCCACCCGCGGGGACGTAGCCGCAGACTGATCGTGCGAGGAGCGTAGTTGGCCAACCTGAGCGACGAAGACGAAGAGGGCATCTCCCTCTTTCCCATGTTCAACATCCTGGCATGCACGCTGGGTGTGATGGTCTTCATTCTGGCGACCGTGGCCACCGTGTCGCTCGGGGCGGACAAGGCAGTCGAAGTCGTGGCTGGCGTTCCCACGGAGACGCTGGAGACCGAGGCGGTCGCGGTGGACGACTCCCTCAGGCAGACGGCCCAGGAGTCCGGGAGAGGCGACGGTCCAGAGCGGCGACGCCCACTGTGGCTCGAGTGGGACGGCGACCGCCTGTTCCACTACGAGACGCTCGACTCCGTCGTCGTGGAGGAGGACCTGCGCGCCTTCGGTACGTGGGAAGACACGTGGGACTACCTCTCCGAGACACTCTCGGGCACCCGAATCGGCAACGTGGTCGCACAGGCCGCGCTCGACAACGAGAATCAGTACATCGTGCTGCTGACCCGACCGAGCGGCTTCGAAGAACTCCTCGAAGTGCGCAGCTACTTCGAGTTACTCGGGATCGACGTCGGACTCGAGCCGATCAATCAGCAGTGGCAACGCGTCCGCGTGGGTAGCTGAGCGATGTACCGGAAGCCCCGCGGCGGCGGCTCGCAGTCGATTCTGAACCTCGACTCGCTGATGGACATCCTGTCGTGCCTCGTCGGCGTGATGCTCTTCCTCGTGATCTACACGGTGCTGGAGCTCGGCTCTACAACGTACCAGGTGACCGTACCGGTGCCCCTGGATCGTCCGGAAGAGAGTCGGCGTGTGTTGGTGGTCGCCAACGGTGGTTCGATCCGGCTCCTCGATCCGGAGAGCCCCTTGGCCGACCTCACGGCAGGCCTCGGCTCCGTGCCCTTCGCGGAGACGCTCGAGTACGTGCAGCAGATCAACCTGAGCCCGCCCACGGACGATCACTTTCGCTATGAGCTGGAGTACGACGAGGAGCGCGGACTTCTCGCCGGGCGAGACTCCGCCCTGACCGTGCTGGTGGACGCCCTGCCCGACGAGCCCGGTGACGACCTGGATGGTCTCGGCACGGACTCCGACTTCGAAGCCGTGCTCTCTCTCTACGAGCCCGCGTTGATATGGCTCGACTTCGGGGTCGACAGCGAGAGTCTTGCCGTCTTCCGGCGGGCTCGTCAGATCGCCGAACAAAGGGGCTTCGCCACACGATGGGGGCCCCTGACCCTTGATTTTCCGGTACGATTCTCCCTGAACGACGAACCCGGCGGCCCAGCGCCCCGGGATCTCCTTTCAAAACCGCGGAGGTAGCGCGCGCGTGACCCCCTCGACGCCGACTGGCGAACACACCGACCTGGACCTCAACGCGATCGCCGCTGAGGCCGCGGCTGCTACGGCGGCAGCCAACAGCGGAGTCCAACCCGCGAAGAAGCGACCCTCGCGCCGTCAGTCCCCACTGCAGGCGGCGGTTCCGGTCCTGACCGCGCTGCTGTTCTCGACAGTCCTGCAGCTCGTGATCAAGAACATGGTCGCGCCCGAGCTGTACATGTACCGACTCTTCCGCCCCCCGGGCGGCTGGGTTATGAGCCTGGTCCCGGGGATCATCGTCTTCATCCTCGTCTGGACCCTCGTCGATCTGATGCTCATGTACGGGAACGGCCGTGCAAACGAGAGCGACCTGGACCGGCGTGAGATCAAGCAACTCCCTACGCTCATCGCCAGCGAATCGATCGCGTCGATCCAGCGACGGATTCTTGCGACCGACAGTCCCGATCGCCCGGTAGCGCGCCGACTGCTCTGGCTCCTCTACTACCTGGAGCACAACGCCGACGCGCAGCGTACCCACGAGCTGTTGCGACACCAGGCCGACCTCGACGCCGACACCGCCGCAGCCGGCTACCGAACGGTGAAGCTCTTCATCTGGGCCATGCCCATTCTCGGCTTCGTCGGAACCGTCCTTGGCATCAGTCTGGCCGTCGGCGGCTTCTCCAACTTCCTCACGTCGAATATGAACATCGATGACGTGAGCCGCGTGACCGCGGAGTTGGGGAACGTCGCCTCGGGCCTCTCGTTCGCCTTCGATACGACGCTGCTTGGCCTGCTCGCGGGTCTGGTCGCCAACGTCTTCAGTTCCAGCGTCCAGAAGAGGGACGAACGCTTCTTCACTCGGCTCGAGGAGCTCGGCTTGTCGCTGGTCGCCAATAGCCGTCCGGCAGCAGCCAAGGGGGCGCAGAAGGCAACTGCGATGCCTTCAACGTCCGATCCGAACTTTGAAGCGGCCATGCAGGCACGCCTCGAGGAGATCGGCTCGATCGTAGATCGGACTCGCCAGGTCATGCAGGGACTCAGCGAGACGTCTGCACGCATGAACACAGGGCTCAACGAGTCGATGACTGGGGTCCACACGACCGTGGGCGAACTCGCTAGCACGTCGGCTCGTATGAACACGGGCCTCAGCGAGTCGATGACCTCCGTGCATACGACCGTCGAGGAGCTCGCGAGGAGCATGGAAGGCGTTTCGCGGGCGCT
>JBDGVS010000173.1:0-8376 GCA_039585535.1 Gemmatimonadota bacterium
CCGATCTGATATCCCGTTGCCCCTGCTTGTGGGCGACGATGGTTCATGCACCCCGACCCTACGACCGTGCTGCGCCGGGCATTCGGGTATCCAGCCTTCCGCCCGGGTCAGGAGGAACTCGTGCAGGCCGTCATCTCGGGGCGAGACGCGTTGGGCGTCTTGCCTACCGGTGGTGGCAAGAGCGTCTGCTATCAGGTGCCGGCGCTGATTGCGGAAGGGCTGACCGTTGTCGTCACTCCGCTCATTTCGCTGATGGAAGATCAGGTCGGTCGGGCCTGCGCCGTCGGCCTCCGGGCCGCATCGCTGAGCGCCACGCAGGAGCCGTCCGTGCGCAAACGCGTTCTCGCTCGAGCCCACTCGTCGGAACTCGATCTTCTCTTCGTATCACCGGAGCGACTTGGCACCGACAACCTCGTGCGCCTGGCTCGCAGTACCCGAATCGACCTTCTCGCCGTCGACGAGGCTCACTGCATCAGTGAGTGGGGCCACGACTTTCGACCAGCCTACCGCACGATCGCAGCCGTGAAGCAATTTGTCCGGTGTCCAACGCTTGCACTGACAGCCAGCGCGACACCCGAGGTGCGGGCGGACATTTGCGCGAATCTCAGACTAGACAGGCCTGTAGAGGTGGTCCAATCGTTCGATCGCTCGAATCTGTGGTGGAGCGTGGAGCGCGTCGGATCGTCCGCAGCTCGTCTGAAGCGCGTCCATCGACTGCTGCAGCAGTCGACCGGTCCTGCCATCGTCTACGCGCCGACGCGAAGAAGCGTAGACGGAATCCGCGACTCCGTGGCGCGCCTGGGCATCGGGTGCGAGGCGTATCACGCCGGAATGCCAGCCGCGGAGCGATCCGGGGTGCAGGAGCGCTTCATGACGGGTGTTGTGCGCGTTGTCGTGGCCACGAACGCGTTCGGCATGGGCATCGACAAGGCAGACGTCCGAACGGTGATCCACTTCCAGATGCCCACAACGCTAGAGGCGTACTATCAGGAGGCTGGGCGAGGCGGACGGGACGGGGCTCCTTCTCGCTGCATTGCTCTGCACCGGCGTGGGGATGCCCGGCTTGCGCGGGCGTTCCTCGACAGGGCGCACCCGTCGCCGCGCCGATTGCGGGCGATCCATCGGCGTCTGCGCGTGCTGGCCGAGGCCTCCGGCCGAGTCGATGTAGGTCGCCCCGAGGTCGCCCGGGTGCTCGGGCAGCGCCCGACGGCCTGGATCGAGGGCGATCCGAGCGGACCACTGGCAGCGCTCGAACGAGCGGGCGCAATTCGCGCACTTCCTCCCGATGGAACCACATCGGGTGGGGTCGGGTCTTTCAGGGACGCAGTCGCCGTGATGGAACGGTTCGACGACGACATAGTGGTGCGTCGGAGGCGTTCTGTCGCCGCGAAGATCCGTGCTGTTCAGCGGTATGCGCGAACGCGAAGATGCCGCTCGGTCGAGTTGTTGCGCTACTTTGGTGAGTTGAGCCAAGGTGGGTGCAGTCGCTGCGACCGGTGTGGCTGGGACTCGGAGAAGGGATTATCAGAGCCTGATGGATAGATATCTGACAGCGGAGCACGTAGCGCTTCGCGAGCGGGTCAACCGCTTCGGGCGCGACGCGATCGCGCCTGTTGCCCGTGAGCTGGATGAGACGGGTGAGTTTCCGTGGGAAAACGTCAAACTCATGGCGGACATGGGTTTGTTCGGCGTTCCCGTGCCGAAAGAACTCGGAGGGATGGGGCTCGACTACCTGAGCTACATCCTCGTCATCGAGGAGCTCGCCAAATTCGACGCGAGCCACTCGATCACCATTTCTGCCCACACGACGCTCGGGCTGTCTCCGATTCTCACCTTCGGATCGCAGGCACAGAAGGAGCGCTTCATTCCCCCGCTCGCCTCCGGCGAGGTCCTCGGTGGATTTGGGCTCACGGAGCCCGGTGCCGGCTCGGATGCCTCCGGAACGCGGACGCGCGCGGTGCGGGAGGGCGACGGATACCGGCTCAACGGGTCGAAGATCTTCATTACCAATGCCGGCGTTGGTGAAGTATTCGTAGCCACGGCGGTTACCGAGCCCGGTCGAGGTGCGAAGGGGATCAGCAGCTTCATTGTCTGCAAGCCCACTGTCGATGTGGACCGGGCCCGTGCGCTCGGTTGTGGACATCGAGACGACCTCCCGTTTACCGGTGGCCTGCGCGCGGGTGAGAAGGAAGACAAGATGGGTTGGCGCGCCTCTGACACGCGCGAGCTCCACTTCGAGGACGCCTTCGTGCCGGAAGAGCACCGGTTGGGGGAGGAAGGGCAGGGCTTCATCAACTTCATGAAGACCCTCGATGCGGGCCGAATCGGCGTAGCGGCACTGTCTCTCGGGCTCGCTGAGGGCGCGCTCGAGACTGCGGTTCGCTACACGAGTGAGCGTGAGCAGTTCGGACAGCGGGTTTGGGACTTCCAGCAGGTTCAGTTCAAACTCGCGGAGATCGCGACGGACATCGAAGCGGGTCGGCATCTTACGTACCATGCGGCCTGGCTTCAGGATAACGGTCAGCCCTACGGGCGAGAGGCCGCGATGGCGAAGTATTTCTGCTCCGAGCTTGGGCGGAGCCGGATACACGAATGACTATCCGGTCGAACGGATGATGCGTGATGCCAAGATCTGCGAGATCGGGGAAGGGACCAACGAAGTTCAGCGGCTGGTCATCGCCAGGAAGCTCCTGGAGGAAGTGATGGCTGAGCCGAGTATTACAGCCGAGCCGGCGCGGGAAATGGAGACCGCCGGCACCTGAAATCACCCAGAACGTCGGCCCGATGCGGAAGGGGCCGGGCGTCTGATTCGAACAGAACGACGCCCGTTCACCGCACCCGCGCAGAGCCGGTTCACCGGAGGTCGCCGCAGTTGCTTCTGACGCACTCGCGAGAAGCAGCCTCGGGACGCATTCGGTGCCGGACAAGGGCAACGGACCGACAACACAATTGGAGAAACGTTTGAGGAGAGAAATCCTCGTCAGCTCGAACCCACAGGAATCGTGGGTCGCGCTGCGTGAAGACAACCAACTCGCTGAAATCATGTTCGACCGCCCCGATCAGAATCGGGTGCTGGGCGACATCTTCCTGGGCCGGGTGGACGCGGTCCTTCCCGGGATCCAGGCCGCCTTTGTCGACATCGGGACGGGCAAAGCCGGCTTCCTCCACGCCTCCGACCTCAACTTCGAGGAAGAGGGTGACGAGGGAGACGGCAATGGACGGGGCCGTGGGCGCCGGAACCGGACGCTGCCTCCCATCCAGGACCACCTCAAGAAGGGCCAGGAACTCCTGGTGCAGGTCACCAAGGAGGCCATCAGCACCAAGGGTCCGCGGCTGACCGCCGAGATCTCGCTCCCTGGGCGCTTCCTGGTCTACATGCCGTACGCCTCGCGCGTCGGGATCAGCCGAAAGATCGAGGGCCGAAACCAGCGGTCGAAGCTGCGATCGATGGCCCAGAAGATCCTGCCGGACAACTCCGGTGGACTCATCGTGCGGACTGTAGGCGAAGAGGTCACGCCCGAGAAGCTCGAACGTGAGTTCAAAAGCCTCTTCGATAAGTGGACCGGGATCCAGCAGGCCGTGCGTGAGCTGAAGGCGCCTGCGCCCATTCATCGTGAAGCAACGCTGATCAGTGGGGTGATCCGCGACTTGTTCAGCGGGAAGTTCGAAGCCCTGCGCGTAGACGGAAAGCAGGCGTATGACGAGATCGTGGAGTACGTGAAGAGCGTCGATCCCGACCTCCTCGATCGCGTGCATCAGCACCAGGGGTCGGGTCCCCTCTTCGACGAGTACGGAGTCGAAGAGGAGATTCAAAAGGCATTCAGTCGAAACGTCCCGCTGAAGTCCGGTGGCAGTCTGGTGATCGAGCCGACGGAAGCGCTTGTTTCCATCGACGTGAACACGGGCAGGTTCACGGGGGGGAAGGGGAAGAAGGATCCGGAGCAAACGATCCTCAAGACGAACCTCGAAGCCGCCCGGACGATCGCGAGGCAGCTGAGACTCCGCGATGTCGGCGGCATCATCGTCCTCGACTTCATCGACATGGAGTCGCAGGAGAACAAAGACAAGGTCCTGAAGGAACTGCGGTCCAACCTCGGCCGAGACCGGGCTCGCACGAAGGCCTTCGAGGTTTCGAACCTCGGCCTCGTCGAGATGACGCGGCAGCGGGTCCGTCCTTCGGTGTTCAACTCCCTGACGTCGATCTGCCAGTCGTGCGGTGGCGTCGGTCGGGTATATACGCCGGCTACAGTCGTTCGTCAGATCGAGCGCACGGTCAAGCGGGCGGCCGCGTCCAACGAGGAGAGGAGCCTCGTGGTGCGTGTGCATCCCGAAATTGCCCTCAGGGTCATCGAAGAAGAGCCTGGTCTCCTGAAGCGACTCAGGAGTCGGACGCGGCTCGAGCTGCGGCTGCGCGACGACCCCCTCATGCGGCTCGACGAATTCCGCCTGCTCTCGGGCCCGGCGGAAACCGACGTGACGGACAAGTACGCGGCCTGACGTCCGGTGGAACCGGCCGCCGCCGGTGGTTGGCGGCCGGAATCCAGCGACTGCGGGCATCACCAGCGGGGTGCCTTGACCCCCGACCATGCCCTTTCGACATTTACTGGCTCTGCAGCGAAATCCGATACCTGTTCGGAAACTCGATATGTACGCGGTATTCAAGACTGGTGGAAAGCAGTTCCGGGCAGAGCCCGGCACCCGCATTCGCATCCCCTCGCTCGACGCTGAGCCCGGGGATTCGGTGACATTTGATCACGTTCTCCTGGCTGGCGACGGCGACGAGACCGTGCAGGTGGGTACCCCCATGGTTGACGGAGCTTCGGTGAAAGCCGAGGTCCTGCGACATGGCCGAGCCGACAAGGTGATCGTCTTCAAGCGCAAGCGCCGAAAGGGCTATCGTAAGAAGCAGGGCCACCGTCAAAACTTCACAGAGATCCGGGTCGAAGAAGTAGCGCTCAGCTGAGCGCGCTCGATCTAGCTCATAGAGGCAACAGATGGCACATAAGAAAGGCGTAGGCTCCAGCCGAAACGGGCGTGACAGCAACCCCAACCGTCTCGGCGTGAAGCGGGCTGGTGGTCAGCCTGTTCGCGCGGGTGGGATCATCGTCCGTCAGCGCGGCACCCGAGTCCATCCTGGCCGGAACGTCGGTCGAGGAAAGGACGACACTCTTTTTGCTCTCGCGGATGGCGTGGTGACGTTCGAGCGCATGCGCGCACGGAACGTCGTTTCGGTTTACGCCGCAGAGTAGTTCGACAGCGCTTTTGAGGTCCGAACCGGCGGTTTAGAACCCGCCAGTACGGACCTCTTTGCATGTTCGCGTATTGTGCGCGAACGGAACGCCACTGTCCCCCCCAGGGTTCTGATCTCTGAATCCTGACTCTCCTGTACCACGTAGGGACGGACAGGGCGACAAAACGGAGGTAGACGATGTCTGCCGAAGAACTCCGCGGGCCGATGGCTCGTGCAGATAGATGGGAGGCCGGATCTAGCTCCCCGCAGGACCAGGTGGTTGAAGGAACGTGGGTCCGCTGGTGGCCCGTGCTGCTGGTCGCACCGCTGTTGACCGTTGTAGCGACAGCGGGATCGCCGCCGAGTGATCCTGTCGTGGCCGACGCGTACGCGTTGACGGACACGAGGAGCACCGGTATTCCGCTCGAGGTCAATTCGAGTGTCGAGCGATGGCTGCAGGCGTTCCAGACCACGCGCCACGCCGAATTCGAGGCGTTGCTTCTTCGCCGCGAGATCTACGAGGAGATGATCCTCACCAAGCTCCGGGACCGTGGTATGCCCGAGGAGCTGCTGTACATCCCGATGGTCGAGTCTGGTCTATCGCCATTGGCGGTGTCTCGCGTTTCTGCGGTTGGTCTTTGGCAGTTCATGGGCCCTACGGCCGAACAGTATGGGCTACGGGTCGACCCGTGGGTCGACGAGCGCCGTGATCCGGTTGCGGCGACCGATGCTGCGCTCGACTACCTCGCATGGCTGCATCACCGCTTCGGTGGCTCCTGGACGCTGGCGGCCGCGGCATACAATGCGGGGCCCGGTCGGGTCGAGCGTGTGCTCAATCGTCATGCCGAGGGATGGCTTGGTGACGAGGAGCTCTACTGGGAAATCCTCGAGCACCTGCCGCGTGAGACGCGCGAGTACGTTCCCAAGGTGATCGCGATGACTCGTCTGGCGAATTCCGCCGATGCGGCGGGCTTCGACGGCACGAGTGTCGAGCCGTATCGGTACGACAACGTCTTCGTCCCGGGTGGGACGTCATTCGAGCAGGTCGCCCGTGAACTGGGCGTCGAGGCGAGCACGCTGCGAGCCTTGAATCCGCATCTGGTGCGTGGCGTCACGCCGCCGAACGAGATCTTTGCACTGCGAGTGCCGGTCGGAAACGGCGCTTCTGTGGTGGACGGCCTCTCCGACCGCAGGATGTCGAGTCTGGCCGACGACGATTGATCGGGAAGAGTTAGCCCGACTCCGGATCGTGCTCCAAGAGGGGCGGACCCCAGCGGGTCCGTCCCTCTTGTGCGTCCCGCGCCGACGCGATGATCCGCCAGATCACATCTCGGGTCAGCTCTTCGTCCACGTGCAGCTCTCTGGCGATCTCCGCCGCTCGCCGCACGACACGGGCCTCCTGTGACGGATCCATGACGGGGAGTCCCAGCGCCTTCTTCTGCGCCCCGATCTCCAGAGCGAGTGTGCGGCGGCGCCCGACGAGCGTGACCAGTTGCTCATCGAGGCTTCGAATCTGGTCGCGCAGTGCGTCGAGGCGGGCACTGCTGCCGTCGGATCCACTCATTCCACGAATGCACGCACGTGATCGGCGTCCTGCTCGGGCGTCATCCGACTCACGGCCACCAGGACGGGGATGTGTACGAGAAGGCCCAGCACGCCTTCGTGCATATCGAAGGGCTTGAAGTCCGGCATCTGCCAGAAAAAGAACGCCGTCACGGTCCCGGCGATGAGCCCTGCAAGGACCCCGGGCGTCGTCGCACGGCGCCAGTAGAGAGCGGAGACCACAGGTGGCGCGAACTGCGCGATGATGCCGTAGGCGGAGGCGAGAAGCAGAACCAGGGACGAATCAGGGTCGAGAGCAAACCAGTACGCTGTGGCACCCGTGAGCAGGACGAGAAGCTGCATGAGCCGCCGCTGACGGCGTTCGTCCAGGTCGACGAACTTGGTGATACCGTCTTCAACGACAACGGATGCGGATGCGTGGAGGAGGGCATCCCCGGTCGACATCGAGGCAGACAGTGCACCGGCGCAGAATAACCCGACGACGATCGCAGGCAGGTCCGTCTCCAGGATCATGAAGGGCAGAATGAAGTCTGACGAGGGAGGTGTTCCCACGAAGAGGACTCCGGAGAACCCGATCAGGAAGACGGGGATCAGGAAGAGCTGAAACGTGGGGAAGAGGATCACCGTCCGCCGCAGCGTCTGATCGTCTTTCGCGGTGAAGGCTTTCATGAAGAGGTGCGGCCACATCATGAGTCCCACCGCGCTCACCAGGATGAATGACGAGAACGCCCCCCACGTCCACGCCCCACCTGCCGCGTCGAGGCCGGGCGGGACCAGTAGCTCTGGCCGCGCTTCGGCGATCTGATCGAACATCGGTCCCACGCCTCCGTACAGGCGATTCGGGAGGTACAGACCCAGCGTCCAGGCGATCACGATCATGAAGATCCCCTGGAAGGTGTTCGTCCACCCCACGGCCATCGCGCCTGCCGCGAGGACATAGATGATCACGATGCCATAGGCGACCAGGGCTCCGAGCCACAAGGGCACGTGTCCGTCCGTCACCGCCTCGATGACGATGCCCGCGCCCCTCATCTGGATCGTGACGTAGGGAATGAAGGCCACGAGGCTGAGCATGGCGATGAGCGCGGAGAGCCCTCGGGAAGGGAAGCGACCCGTAATCAGTTGTGCCTGGGTCACGAAGCCGTGCCGCCGGCCCATCTTGGCGATCTTCGGCCCGACCCAGTAGAACGGCGCCATTCCGATCGCCCCGTAGGCGAGGATGTAGAAGGCCGCCGCGCCCCGGGAGTAGGCCCAGCCGGGGCCGCCGAGGAAGGCGAAGGCGCTGAACACCGAGGCCCCGGTCACGAAGTACATGACGAGGAGCCCGAAGCTCCGATCGGCAGCGACGTACCCGGCGACCGAGTCTGTGGAGCGTCGGCCCGCCAGGAGGCCGATGGTGAGCGTAAGTGTCAGATACAGCGTGATGACGATGGTGACGACGACCCATTGCTCCATCAGCTCAGCCCTCCCGTGTTGTCATCGTCGGTGCGGTAGCGTCGTTCGACCAGGTCGAGGAGGTAGAGGACGACGACGCTCCCGGCGATCCAGGCCGCGATCCACGCCAACGAGAAGGGGAGTCCGAA
>JBDGVS010000174.1:0-5856 GCA_039585535.1 Gemmatimonadota bacterium
GGTACGGGGAGGGCGCCACATGACGCTGGACCTCGTACATCGACGCCTTACGGTACTCATGAGTATGGCCGGCCTGGTCGCATTCGCCGGCGGCGCTGGCTTCGAGCCGGTCTCAGCGGTTCTGGCGACTGCCGCGATGGTCACGGCCTTCTTCTGGCAGCCCGACGATGAACTCTCGGCGCGCCTGGAGCGCATATGGCTTCCCCTCGCCGCCCTGCTCGTGGTGCGTGCGGCCTGGCACGTCTTCTTCATTAGAGACGACGTGGTGATCCCGGTCGTCGACCTCCTCCTCCTTCTCATGGCTGCCGAGGCGCTTCGCTCGCTCGACGCACCCAACGATCTCCGCCTGTACGCGCTTTCCTTTGCGCTCATCCTGGCCTCGACCGCGTATCGCCCCGGCATCCTCTTTCTTATCGCGTTCGTCGCGTACATCGGCCTGACCACCGTCGCGCTCATGATCGGGCATCTCCGGCGGCAGGCCACGCGCCACTCGGTCAAGGAGGTGCCCCTCGGCACCGGGATGCTTGCGACCACCACGGCACTCTCGGGGGTCATCCTGGCCATCGCCCTCGTGGTGTTCGTCACGTTCCCACGAGTGTCGCGCGGATGGGCTGGGCGCGGTGAGACGATGGCCACATCGATCGCCGGCTTCAGCGATCAGGTCTCCATCGGAGAGCACGGCTCGACGATCCTCGGTAATCCGGAAATCGTGCTGCGAGTGGAGTTCCCGTCCGGCTCCCCCGCCGATATTGGAGGTCTCCACTGGCGAGGTCGATCGTACGATCGCTTCGACGGCGTCCGCTGGACGCGGTCGGACAACCTCCCGCCATCCTCCGCGCCTTCTTCATGGTATCGAAGTCGGTGGGGCGGAGAGCTGATCGAACAGAGAATCTTCGGCTCGGCGCTCGATACGCGCGTGCTCTTCGCCCTGCACCCTGCAGTAGACATCGACTCGGACAACGGAATCCAGCCGCTTTTCGACAACGCGGGGGACTTCGTCTACTGGGGCTCCGGCGCTCCAGCGTACACGGCGCTCACTCCCTCGGAGCCCCCTCCCGCAGACGAGCTCCGTCAGCCGGCCAGGGGATACCGCCCTTCGGACGAACACTTCCTGCAGTTGCCGCGCCGCCTGGACCCTCGAATCGAGGCGCTGGCCGATTCACTCACCGCGGGGGCGGACAACCGCTACGACCAGGCCCTCGCCATCCAGGGCTGGCTGAAGACATTCGAGTACACGCGCCAGCTACCGGCCACAGCGGGCGAAGCGACGCTCGATCACTTCCTCTTCGAACGTCAGGCGGGTCACTGCGAGTACTTCAGCACGGCCATGGTGGTGCTCCTCCGAAGCATCGGCATCGAGGCGCGCAACGTGAACGGCTTCCTTGGCGGCGAGTGGAGTGCCTTTGGTGACTACCTGGTTGTTACGCAGAACGCGGCACACTCGTGGGTGGAAGCCTGGTTCCCCGGCTATGGCTGGGTGACCTTCGACCCCACTCCCGCAGGGTCAGGCGGCTCGACCACATCGATGACGTGGTTCTGGCCTGGCCGAATTCTCTTCGACGGTATCCAGCACCGCTGGAACAAGTGGGTCCTCGACTACAACGTCGACGACCAGATGGGGATCTTCTCGGGGCTGCTCGGCCAGGAGACGGTGCAGGATGAAGCGGCGCCCGTTACCGGAAGCGAAAGCGAGGGACCACGACCACTGGGGGCGCTTGCTCTGCTTCTGGTTGTCGCGATCGGATGGTATTGGGCGCGTCGTGACCGGGGAGTTCTAGACCCGTCGACCCGAAGCTATTTGCAGCTACGAACGGCGGCCGCACGTGCGGGCGTCAGTGTGTCACCCGGGCTCACGCCATTGGCGCTCGCCCAGCAGATCCGCAACGAGCGTGCACCGGCTGGAGTCCCGGCCGATCGCGTCGTGGATCTGTACCTGAGAGCTCGATACGGAAACGAGAATCTGGGCGACTCGGACATGCGTGAAATGGGTGAGGCGCTATCCGCGGCTCGGCGACTGCTTCGCGACGGGTGAGGGGGATGATGACTCGGGACCCACTTCGCCGTATCGTGCAGACATGAGCCAAGGTCCCCCAGGCCCCGGTGCCCACGTTGCGACGATCGCCCACGACGGGCGTATCTGGGACGTGTACCTGGACTTCGAGAACGACCCCCACCGACCCACGTCGTGTCGGGCCCGCATGCGCTTCGAGCCGCCGCCCGGACATGAGGGAGCAGCGTCGGCTCAGACCGCCGTCATCATTATCGAAGACAGCTATGAAGAGGCGCTCGACCGAGCCCGCCGCTTCGACGACCGGCAGCTTCAGAGCCTGCTACGGTCTGTCCTCCCCGACGAGTCGGCCGAGTAGCTGAGCGGACACATGCGACCTCGCGGAGGTCGTCCGCCTGTCAGGCCTCTCGAACCCACCGCCACAGCTCCGGCAACGTGGGTCGCTTTCCGGCCATGAGAATGCCGACCCGGTAGATCCGCCCGGCTACCCAGGCGATGGCGAAGATCGCCACGAGCATCAGCACGAAGGAAAGCGCGACCTCCCATGCGGGCACGACCCCGCTCGCCACACGGCCCCACATCAGAATCGGTGTGAAGAGCGGGAAGAGCGACAGCCCGACGGCGAGTGTCGAATTGGGATCCTCGATGACGCCCGTGATCATGACGATCGGCACGATGAGCAGCATCATGACGGGGATCTGAGCCTGTTGGGCCTCCTCATCGGAGTTGCACATGGCTCCCACGGCGGCGTAGAGCCCCGAGTACATGAAGAAGCCGAAGACGAAGAATCCCACGAAGAGCGAAAGCAATCCGAAGCCGGGCAGTACGTCGCGGAGCTCCGACAGATTCGCCATCTCGGGTCGAGCCGCGATGAGCATCGGGAATCCCGTCGCCACGAGCAGCACCCCGGTCCCCAACCAGATCCCCATCTGCGTCATGCTCACAGCACCGACGCCGAGAATCTTTCCAAGCATCAGATGCCACGGCTTCATCGAGGAGATGATCACCTCGACGATGCGGTTCGTCTTCTCCTCCAGAGTCGCTCGCATCACGGAGACGGCGTAGAGAAGAATCACCATATAAAGGAAGAAGGCGCCGAGATACGCGACCGCGAACTGAGGGTCTTCCATGTCGGAGCCAGCCCCTGAGAGGAGCTCGACCCGGAGCTCGCCTCCCTGAAGCATCGCCGCGACGTCCACGCCCCGTTGCTCCAGCTGATACTCGAGCGCCGCCCGGGCAATCGAACTGCGCATGGAGAACTGGCGAACAGTGCTCGGCCGGGATGAGGCATAGAGAATCGCTTCACCCGTTTCGAGCGTGAGTTCGTCGAGGAGGACGAATCCACCGATCGTGCCCTCTGCGGCGGCCAGTCGAAGCTCCGTTACGACATCCGCACGCCAGCGCTCCTCGAACACCGTCCAACCCGCATCCTCGAGCTTCGGCGCAACCCGTTCGTAGAGAACATTTGTGCCATCGACGATGGCGAGATCGCGAGCGTCTCGATCGCTCTGCCCAGCGAAGTAAGCGGGTACAATGAAGAGTGCCGCCATGAAGATCGGCCCTCCCACGGTCGCTGCCACGAACCAGCGCGATCGGACGCGCTGAAGGTATTCGCGGCGAATGACCGCCCAGACGTTACGCCACATCATGGTCCCGCCTCCGCACCAGAAACGCCCGGTACCCCGGCATCGCCAACGGCATCGGCGCCCGCGTGACGAACGAAGATCTCATGCAGGCGGGGCTCGACGAGATCGAAGCGCAGGATACGCGCACCAGACGCGACGGCTCGCTCGAGAATCGGCTGGTGATCCGCTCCATCACGAAGGAAGAGGTTCAGTCCACCGGCCACCGGCTCGACACGCTCGATCTCAGATCCATGCAGCCAGCCGTCGGGCCCCTCGAACTCGACGGCCACGACCCCTCGACGCTCCGCGGCCTTCAACTCGCGGAGGTCCGCATCGAGAACCTTCCTGGAGCTCGAGATCAGGCAGACCCGCTCACATAGCCGCTCCGCCTGATCCATCAGGTGCGTCGAGAAGAGGATCGTCGTGCCGCGAGCGTGAAAGTCACGAACGATTTCTTCCAGCACGTCCTGATTGATCGGATCGAGACCCGAGAACGGCTCATCGAGAATGAGGAGCTCCGGCTCGTGAATCACGGTGCCGATGAACTGGACCTTCTGTTGCATGCCTTTGGACAGGTCCTCGACCCTTTTGTCCGCCCACTCAGCCAGCCCAAGGCGCTCGAGCCACTCGCCACCACGCCTTCGACCCTCGGCTCGCCGCACCCCGCGGATCTCGCCCAGGAAGGTTATGAACTCCAGGCACTTCATCTTCCGGTAGACGCCGCGCTCCTCGGGGAGGTACCCGACCTTGGTACGGCGGGACAGATCCGGGTCGGCCCCAAAGAGCGAGACGGACCCTTCGTCGGGGAGAAGAATCCCCATGATCATCCGGATGCTCGTCGTCTTGCCCGACCCATTCGGACCGAGAAGGCCACAGATCGAGCCCCGCGGAACATCGAAATCGAAGCTGTCGACCGCTGTGTGCTTGCCGAACCGCTTCGTCACGCCGCGCAGACGGATCGCGAAACCGTTGTCGTTCATACTCCTCGCCGTATCCAGGTTGGCCCGAAAGGTGGGGCCACCGCTGGATTGGTGCAGGTCCGACGGACGATCCTGATACGGACTACTTCCGCCAATCCTTCATCCAGCAACTTCTTCGCCGACGCGCGTACCACATTCTGGCCAAAGCCCTTAGATTATTCGGCTGCACTGCAAGACTCGAGGAGCATTGATGGCTATCTATCGTACGCTCTATTACACGGACGTCAGCGTCGGCGTCGGCGGACGCGTCACGATCCCGCAGGACATGCGTGAGGATCTTGGAATCGACGAGGGTGATTCGCTCACCGTTCGCGTCGAAGAGAACCCGCGTGGCGGTCGCCAGATGGTAATCTGGCGGGCTGAACCAGCGACCGAAGACGAAGAGTAGCTACCTCTCGACCTCGACCCAACGGACGAGGTCGCGCAGGGGGGCCCGCCCGTCGTGGAGCCACCACGGCGGCGGAAACGATACGCGGTCAATCGGCACTACCCGCGACGCACCCGCACGCCCTAGTGACTCGGCCACTTCGGTCACACGCCCATCCAGGCCGGCGTACGCCACACTCTGCAGGTGAGCCCCGAGGGGCGAGAGCTCAGACGCCAGTGACGAGGCGTCTTCCACCTCCTGCACACGGACGCCCCGAGCCAGCGTAACCGGACGACCGTGATCTGCGTGCTCTGCATAGATGACGGTCCACGGCGCCGTGACACCTCCGTGACGCACGAAGCCTGATCCGGTAGCAGCAAGCAGCTCAGCCGTGCCTCGCAGCTGCTGCAGCGCCGCCCCCTCCTCAGCGTCGAGCGTGACTGACGGAAGCGTTCCCTCCAGTGCCGCAAAGGCCGTGGCCAGGCCATCCGCGAAGTCCGGACCCGCGAGCTCACCGCCACACTCGACGTACACGACGTGCGGGCAGACACATCCGCGTTGCTCGAACAACGCGACGGCTCGGGCGGTGTCGGTCGCCACCGCGTCGATCACGCTCGGCACCATGACGTCTCGTCCGATGAGCGCCACCCCGACCCGATGGTGGTACGCGACTACCCGCGTCGTCGCCGACGCGGCCGACCGCACCTCCGCGACCGTTCCATCCGAGCCGTACACGACAGCAACGTCCGCGGCCCCGAGCGCCTCACGTTGTTGGGCCTCGGCGCCCCCCGGCCAGTACCGCACGGCCAGCGCGTCCGCCATCGGCGGATCGGCCTCACGCAGGCCACGAGCAAACAGCTCGGTCAGCACAACGTC